>JAFTPW010000067.1:0-5531 GCA_017463075.1 Clostridia bacterium | reverse complement strand
GATCGTCCGTGTCCTCAAGAAGAATCGAGTCGATCACGCCGATGTCCTTGTCCGCGCCCGATTTGTTCCACACGACGCCGTATTCGTCCATGTCAAGCTCCGGACCGACGTTCTTCTGCGGCTTGGTGAGATCGGTCTGGCAGAGGTGGTTTCCGATTTTTCCGAAGAAATCATCCCCGGCGTATGCCCGCATTTTCTCGCGCATCTGACCGGTGAAATTGACCTGATAGGGTATGAAATCCGTTTTTTTGAAATTCAGTGCATCTATTACTCTTTCGCGTCTTGTCATAGCCTTCTCCTGTTACTGATATTTTTATTTTATTATAGCACAATTCCGCCGTACAGAAAAGAGGTTTTGCAAATTCCTCCAAATTTGTGCGGATAAATCAAAAACCGGACGCTCCGCATGAAAATCACACGGATTGTCCGGTCTTCAGCTGTGTTTTACCACTTTCTGTCCCCGGGATTGGGGCATTTCATCTTTTTGAACGCCGCGCGGAACTCAACGTAGCACCCGCATTTCATACAGATGCCCGAGATGAGATGGTCGCAATCACGGCATGCGTCAAGTCGTTTCCGATACAGCTCATCATCCGCTTTTTCCGTCTCGGACAGCGCGTCAACCTTGGAGCGGATCAGCTCGAACGTGTCGTTTTCCGCCGATTCCCGGAGCAGGCAGCGTTTGCATTCCTTCATCTTAATGCTTACTTGACGAGGAACTTGACGACGGAGCAGGGCGGAATTGTGGTCTTGAAGCCGTCTGCGGTGACTTCGTAGTCCATGAACTCCGTGGTGTGAACCGCGTTCTTGTTTTCGAAATCGTTGTGCGCGTGAACCTCGCCGGTGAGGATTTCCGCAGTCACTTCCTTCACGGCGGTATCCGCGATCTGGCAGGAGATTTCAGCCGCGTCGGTCAGGGAGGTGTTGACGATGGTTGCGACGATGGTGCCGTCTTCCTTCACGGACGCACTTTCGATCAGCTGAGGAGTCTTCTTGTCGCCCTCGAGCACGGGTGTGGTGAGATAGGAGCCGAGAAGCATGTTTTCCTGATGATCCTTATACATCTTAAAGACGTAGTAGGTGGGAGTCAGGATCATTTCTTCGCCGTCGGTGAGCGCAACGGACTGAAGCACGTTGATGGTCTGCGCGATGTTCGCCATCTTGACGCGGTCGCTGTGCTTGTTGAAAATGTTGAAGGTCAGACCCGCAACCATGGCGTCGCGGAGCGTGTTCTGCTGGTACAGGAAGCCGGGATTGGTGCCTTCTTCGACGTCGTGCCAGATGCCCCATTCGTCAACGATCATGCCGACGCGCTTCTGGGGGTCATAGCGGTTCATGATTTCGCCGTGGCGGGTGACGAGCTCGTCCATGTAATACGCCTTCTGGATGGTGATGTAGTATTCTTCATCGGTGAACTCAAGCGCCTTGCCCTTCTTATGCCAGCTGCCCATGACGGTGTAGTAGTGCAGCGACAGGCCGTCCATGTGGTGACCAGCCTTCTTCATCAGCACATCCGTCCAGTTGTAGTCGCCGCCGTTCGGACCGCATGCGATCTTCTGCGCACGGTTGTTCCAGTCATAGGTGCGGACGTAGGTTGCGTAGCGTCTGTACTGATCCGCGTAGAATTCGGGAGTCATGTTGCCGCCGCATCCCCAGTTTTCGTTGCCGACGCCGAAGTATTTCAGCTTCCACGGGTTCTCTTCCCCGTTTTCGCGGCGGAGATTTGCCATGGGAGATACCGCGTCGGAGGTCATGTATTCGATCCATTCGCTCATTTCCTGAACGGTTCCGGAGCCGACGTTGCCGCAGATGTACGCGTCACAGCCGAGCTGACGGCAGGCTTCGAAGAATTCGTGCGTACCGAAGGAGTTGTCCTCGATGACGCCGCCCCAGTGGGTGTTAATCATCTTCTTGCGGGATTCCTTCGGACCGATGCCGTCCTTCCAGTGGTATTCGTCGGCAAAGCATCCGCCGGGCCAGCGCAGAACCGGAATTCCCATTTCGCGGAGCGCGTCCATGATGTCGGTGCGCATGCCGTTGACATTGGGAATCGCGGAATTTTCACCGACGTACATGCCTTCGTAACTGCATCTGCCGAGGTGTTCGCTGAAGCAGCCGTAGATGTCCTTGTTGATTTTGGAGATCTTCTGGTTGGGATTGATCAGATATTTCTGCATGGGATTCCTCCGTTGTTTTCTGTATTACTTTGCCGCGAGAACAATGCCGATGCCGTAGCGTCCGCTGTTTCTGGAGAAGAGGGACAGACCGGCGTCATCCTGCATGGTCAGGGTCAGCGTGAATGCGTCCTTTTCCTTCAGCTTGAGAAGCAGATCGGACGGGACGGTGATATCGCACAGGGTTCCGTAGGTGCCGGCTTCTTCAAGCAGGTCATCGACGGGCTGATAGTGATGGGACAACGCACCCCGGGAGTCAGCCGGGTCGTCCGCGAGGTAGATCTGACCGACGGATACGCCGTCAATGGAGACATCCATCATGCCGCTCCACTTCCGTGCGTCGGTCTGCGGGAAGGAGTTGCGGTTTGCGCCGGGGTCACAGCGGTAGCCGAGCATGTAGTTGAGATCGATTCTCTCAGCCGTGGTGTCAGCGGGATAATCGTGGGTCATGGGTTCTCTCGTGGACGCTTCGAGCATGAGACGGAGATTGTCAGCCGATGCGAATCCGGGGATGTCCGCCGTCTGAATTTCCGCCGTGAACGCGCCCTTGCTGAGACCGCTGATCTTGCCCATCGCGGTGGGAACTGTGTTTGCAAAGCCGGATGCGAAATCCTTCGGCTCAAGCACAAGTGCTCCGGTTCTGCCGCCGGTCACGTCGAAGAGAATGCCGTTCTGCATGATTCTCTCGTCCCCGTCGTACAGTGCGAAGGACAGAAGTGCCACGCCGTCGTGCTCGGGAGCCGTAAACGCGATCTTTCCTGCCGGGAATGTGCCGTAGCCGGACCAGACGATACCGATCTCGCCGCCGTCCGCGATGAAGTCACCGTCAAGCGGATCCTGACAGGTGAGCTGCCAGTCGATTTTCAGCAGTTTGCCGTGGCGTTCGTCCGTAAAGCTGGAGCCGAAGAGCGGTACTTCCACCTCATCGCCCGGCTTGACGGTCGTCATGGGAGCGAAGTCACAGCCGAGGTAATCCTGACTGTGCAGATCCTTCAGCGTCATGCCGTAGGTGTCGTAGCCGAAGTCCTTGTCGCCGTTGTCGATCTTGTAGTAGCCGTTGAATTCGTTGACAACATCGTGGAATTCCGTGAAGACGAAACCGCACAGCTTGTCGTGGAGACGGAATTCGTTCATCATATATTTGTACTGCCACGAAATGTCGCTCTCACCCGCGTTGCCCTTGATGCCCCATACATTGCCGCATTCGCTGTTCATGCACGGCACGTCAGCCATCGTGTAGCCTTCCTTGTAGTTTGCGGTGGTTCCGGGGTATGCGGTATCGCAGAAATTGTCGACGACGCTCTTGACTCTCCTGTATCCGTTGGAGTAGAAGTGCCATGTGTTCACGTCGGTCACGGTGTGGTCGCGGTTGCAGACGGAGTTGTCCTCGATCAGGCGGGTGTCATCCAGCGCACGTGCCTTTTCACAGCAGCGGACAACCCACTGTGCAGTTTCGGGCTTGTAAACTCTGCCCTGATTGCCGTTTTCGTCCACCGGGAAGTGGAACAGACCCCACGTTTCGTTGAAGATGACCCAGTAGAAGATGGCCGGATGGTTGCGGTCGCGGAGGATCTGCTGTGCCATCTCGATTTCATACTGCGCCTGCGTGTCCGGAACGGGTTCGCCCCAGAAGCACGGGATGTCTTCCATGATGAGAAGTCCGAGCCTGTCCGCCCAGTAGAGCTTGAGCGGTTCTTCCGCCTTGATGTGGATTCTCGCCATGTTTACGCCGATTCTCTTGAGTCGGAGAATTTCTTCCCGGCAGTCGTCGTCGGACGGAAGCGTGAAGAAGCCCTTCGGGTTGAACGACTGGTCGAGTACGCCGTTGATGTAGTAGGGCTTGCCGTTGAGGGTGATGTAATTGCGGTTGTTTGCGCCGAACTTGCCGGTTCCGATTTCGCGGATGCCGAAGTAAGTCGAGATCACGTCGTCTCCGAGCGCAATGGTGCCGTCGTAGAGATTCGGCTCTTCGGGACTCCACCATTTCGGATCGGTCACGGTGAATGCAACGAGTGCCCTGCCGTCCTTTACCTCAGCGGATGCGGTGATATCGCCGAAGCATGCGGTTACGACAGCTCCGTCAGCTGCGCCGACAGTGGTCACGTCATAGGTCACCGTGCCGTCGAGCTTGGTTTTCACGAAGAAATCCGCGATATACGCCGCCGGACGGGATTCGAGCCACACGGTCTGCCAGATGCCGCGCGCGTTGCCGTAGCCCTGCTTGCCGTAGGTCTGCGATTTCTCGCTCAGGTCGGTGGCGTCCACTTCGATGACGTTGCCGCCGTCGCGGTTCCAGCAGTCCGTCACGTCGAATTCGAACCGGTTGTAGCCGCCCTTGTTGGTTCCGACGCCGACGCCGTTGCAGCGCACCTCGCAGGTGTAGTCAACCGCGCCGAAGACGAGCCAGATTTTCTCACCGCCGGGATTCCACGAAACGGACTTGCGGTAATAGCCGGTGCCGTCCTTTTCCTCGGTCACGCCGGAGAGCGGAGATCCCCACGGATAGGGCACTTCGATCGTTCCGGCGTAGGTTTTCTCATTGAGCGAGAATTCCCACGTGCCGTTGAGGTTCAGCCATTCGCTCCGCTGAACGTCGGGCTGGGGAAAACAGGTTTTCAGTACTGCCATGATGCTGATTCCTTTCATTTAATAAAATGTTTCTTTGTTGATATTTTACCAGAGAACGCTTCGCGCGTCAAGTACTTCTGTGTATTCGGAGCAAAAAAGACCCGCATGAAGCAGTTTTTACGCATGCAGGTCTTTTCGGTTTTGCATTTTCATCCGACGGCGAGAATCCAGTAATACACGGCACGGCGGTACCACGGCATCTGCGAGACGGCAATCACGATGCGGCGGCGGTACTGCTCAAACCGGAAGAGCTCCTCCCGGGTGAGGGTATGCTGGCTGAATTTTGCCTTCATCGCGAGCGCGTCGAGGAGTGCGGGCATCTCCGTCCCTGTCAGGCGTGCGAGACGTCGGGACTGACGCCAGCGGATGACTGCCATCTCATTCGGCGTGCCCCTGTACCACTGTCTCCTGCGCCATGCGATCCGGATCACTGCCTGTGCGTGGATCACGGCGAGGACTGCGAGGACAATTCCCGTCACTTTCGCGGCTTTTTTCACCCAGTCCGGCAAACGGAACGGCTCTTTTTCAGCGGGCGTGTCATCGGTATCTCCGGAACTGCCTGACGACTGCGATGTTCCGCTGCCGGAGTTCCCCTTGCCGCCGCTGTTTCCGCCGGACGGTTTTGCGCCGTTCTGCACGGGTGCGGTGGTTTCATCGGGTTCGGTTTCGTGGGATTCCGTTTCAGGCGGTACAGTTTCTTCGGGTACAGTCTCCTCCGGTTCCGTCTCG
>JAFTPW010000006.1:0-3763 GCA_017463075.1 Clostridia bacterium | reverse complement strand
GCACTGATCCTCGGTTTCGGTGTAGAACGCGTCCCAGCAGTCGGTTTTCATGTCGGAGAGGTCGTGGTCCCAGTTCCATCGCTGGAATTTCGTGATGTTCTTCGGCACGTGGATCCGGAACTGTCCGCTCTCCTTCGTGGAATTGTTGACGAGCGCGAGGTATTTTTTGCCGTCAAGCTCAAAGAAGCTGATAACCGCCGGCAGTCCGTGAACACTCGTGACATCCAGCACAGTGTCGTCCGTCTTTCCGGATTCCCACAGCTCGTATCCGCCGTAGGATTTGCCGAGATGCACGGTCTTTTTATGTTCCGCGTGCAGGAAGAAGTCGCCGAACTGATGCAGGAAATGCCGGTTCACGCGGGACATCCAGCCGAAGGTTTCCGTACGCTCACCGAACTCGTCGATCGGCGGATTGCGGTAGTTGGATTTCGGCGTGCGCTCGTAGATGAAGAACCACAGAATCCCCTTCATCCCGGACGCGACTGCGGTGTTCAGCTGCCAGCGGAGATCGTCCTCGTTCGGGCAGCGGTACCGGAAATGTCCGACGGAGAGAAGCGTCGTCCACGGCGTGATTCCCGTTGCGTCGGCGGCCTCCATGAACTTTCTCAGGTTTGTGAAGTACATGTGCGTGCCGTCTTCCTCGGGATTCATCTGCGCATAGCAGTCGTAGCACAGGATTTGCAGATCCGCGTCCGTTACCATGCGGCGTGCCCAGTCCGTGAACGTGGGAGCCTTGAGGATGCTCTGCTCCTGCCCTTCCCAGTACGGGAGGAAATTCAGGTGCGGCGTCAGCTCCGGTGCGACCTTCTGCTGAATCCGGTGAGCCGCACAGCAGTCCGCGAAGGATTTTTCGTTCGACGGCTCATCTCCCACATGGAAACCGAACGCCGCGGGATGCTTTCCGAAGTCCTCGTACGCACTGCGGAACCGTGCTTCATAGGCATCCGGATCGTCCGTGGCTCCCGTCCATCGTGCACGGCTGTCACAGAGGATCATTTTGATGCCGTGCTCCTCGCATGCGTCCAGAAGCTCCAGCATCACGTTCTTGTCCAAGCCGCCCCAGAACTCCGGGCTGTTTGCCATTGTCATACCGAGATCCGCCCAGTCCTTCACGTCCTTTGCACGAAGCTGACCGGTGGTGGTGTAATTCCAGAAGCCGATTGGGAATTTTTTCATATTGTACCTCCTGTTCGGATTGTTTTGCCGATTTCATGATATCATATCCGACGGGGGATTGCAAGTGTTTTTTCTGTTTTGCTTCAGAATGCCCGCAGCAGCTCGACGATACGCCGGACGATACGGTACACGGGTCCTTCCAGCTCCTTTGATGCTTTTTTCAGCTCCTCACGGATTGCGATATGCTGGGGACAGTGCTTCTCGCATTTGCCGCATCCGACGCAGTTTGACGCCGCCGTAGATTCCTTCCGCAGTGCCGTGCAGATGGTGTAATCCACGAATGCCCAGAATTTGCTTTCGGTATAGCGGCGGTTGTATGCGGCGAAGGTTCCGGGAATGTCGACGTTTTTCGGGCATGGCGTGCAGTATCCGCATCCGGTGCATCCGACCTTCATCTTTCCGTTGATCGCCTTCACGACGCGCCGGAGCATGGCTTCTTCCGCTTCTCCGAGCTCGCCGACCTTCACGGACGAAGCCGTTCGGATGTTGTCGCGCACCATGGCATCGGAATTCATCCCGGAGAGCACGCATGTCACCTCGGGCTGATTCCAGAGCCATCGGAACGCCCACTGCGCCGGCGTATGCTTCACGGGATAATCGGCGAAAATGCGCTTTGCTTCATCGGGCAGACGGGTGACCAGCTTTCCGCCGCGCAGAGGTTCCATGATGAACACAGGGAGCCCCTTCCGGTGAGCGTAATTCAGCCCGCGACGTCCTGCCTGCGAGTGCTCGTCCATGTAGTTGTACTGGATCTGACAGAATTCCCAGTCGTATGCATCCAGCAGTTTGCAGAACATGTCCGAGTTGCCGTGGTAGGAGAACCCGATCTGCCGGATGGCGCCGGATTTCTTTTTCTCCGCGATCCACTCCTCAATTCCGAGTGATTTCAGCCGCTCCCACGTCTCCGTGTCGGTGAGCATGTGAATGAGGTAGAAATCGATATGGTCCGTACACAGGCGTCTGAGCTGTTCCGTGAAAATCCGCTCCATGTCCTCCGGTTTGCGCACCAGATAATGCGGCAGCTTGGTTGCGATTTTTACCTGTTCCCGGATGCCGTTCTTCTCAAGAATTTCGCCGAGCACCGCTTCACTGTTCGGATAAACGTACGCGGTGTCGTAGTAATTCACGCCGGATCGGTATGCGGTCATGATTTCACGCTCCGTTTCCGCCGTGTCGGTTCTGCCGAGCTTCATGGGAAAGCGCATGCACCCGAAGCCCAAAATCGATATGGGATTGCCGTATCTGTCCGTGCGATAGTTCATTGGTTATCTCCGTTCGTTTGTCATCAATTTTATTTTATTATACCATAAATTCATCCAAAAGAGAAGACCCATTCCGCAGAACAGGTCTGTTTTCTCTTATTTTGCAAGCCCGAGCACGTCATAGAATGCCGGTTTCAGCTCAAAATCGCGCCCGATCAGGAGAGGATAGTTCTTATGCCGCCGCGGGAAGCCGTTGAGCCACGATACGCCGTCGTGAAGTCCCCAGAAAACCACGGTATCGAGCACGCCTTCCCCGGCAAGCTCCAGATAGAACCGGAACAGCTCCGTGTATTTCGCCGAGAACTGCGCCGTTTTTGCGTCATCCCAGAGGATATCCTCCGCTTCATCGCCCCAGCGGTAGCAGGACATGTCAAGCTCCGTCACTTCCAGCTTAAAGTCCGGTGCGATTTCGCGGATGGACGCCAGCTTGCGCACGTTTTTCTTCAGCCGTTCCATGTCCGTGTCCAGACCGAGGTGCATCTGCAATCCGATTCCGTGAACCGGTACACCGTCCGCGAGCAGTTCCCGCACAACGGATGCCATCGTATCCGCCTTCGCATCGGAGGACTCGAGGTTGTAGTCGTTGATAATCAGCCGCGCATCGGGATCGGCTTCATGAGCACACCGGAATGCTTCGGCGATGTAGGAGTTTCCGGCGATTTTGTACCATGCCGATTCCCGCAGACCGCCTTCGTCACGGAGCACTTCGTTGACCACATCCCACGTACGGATTTTTCCGCGGTACCGGGTGACCATCGTCGTGATGTGTTCCCGCATCCGGTTCAACAGAAGTTCAGCGGACGCCGTCTCCTCACCGTCACGGAAGAACCATCCGGGAACCTGACTGTGCCACACGAGCGTATGTCCGCGCAGGGTCACGCCGGCTTCTTCGCCGAATGCCGCAAACCGGTCGACCGGCTCGAATACCCAGCGGTTTTCCTCGGGATGCACCGGCTCCGGCTTGGACTGGTTTTCGAGCGTGAACACGTTGAAATGCCGGCGGATCACGCGGTAATCGTCCGAGTCCTCCCGCAGATTCCATGTATTCACGGCGGCACCAATTTTCAGCTTGCCCGCAAATGCTTCACACAGCGACGGCGCGGCAGGGTCATACGCGAATTTCACACGATTCATAAGATACCTCCGATGCGTTTTCTTTTATCATACCAGATATCCCATGATCTGTCAATGCCGGCGGAAAAATACTGCAAAAAACAAAAAATCCGCTTGCATCCCGATAGTTAAAGTGATATAATTAACGCAGTTTTTTAATTCCGCGAGGCAATCATGCATACCAATCGTTCCACTTATATCAAAAATATTCT
>JAFTPW010000066.1:0-5314 GCA_017463075.1 Clostridia bacterium | reverse complement strand
CTGATGTCGGATATTGACGGGCTGTACGACGGGGATCCGAGGAGGAGCCCGAATGCTACGCTCATACCCGAGGTGCGCGAGCTGACCGAGGAGATCATGGCTCTCGGCGGCGGCGCGGGCTCTGTGCTGGGGACGGGCGGTATGGTAACGAAGCTCCGTGCGGCGGCACTTGCCACGGCGGCGGGGTGCGATATGATAATTATGAACGGTGCCTACCCCGAGAGGCTGTACTCCATCATCGACGGCGGAGCTGTCGGAACGAGATTTTACGGTAAGAGAGAAAAATGATGACTACTACACAAGATATACTGATCAAGGCACGGGACACCGTACCCGCTCTGCGGAGGGTGAGTGCCGAGGCAATAGACCGCGCGCTGCTCTCAATTGCGGATGCGCTCATTGCGGCGACGGACAGGATACTCGAGGCAAACGCGCGCGACGTTGCGGCCGCCCGTGGACGTGTCAGCGAGGTAATGATCGACCGACTGACGCTCACGGCCGCGAGGATCGAGGGAATGGCGAGGGGGATACGCGAGATCGCGGCTCTGCCCTCCCCTCTCGGGCGGCGGCTTGACCGCGTTGTACGGCCGAACGGACTGGTGATTGAGAAGGTTTCGGTGGCGATGGGCGTCATTGCGATCATCTACGAGAGCCGTCCGAACGTGACCTCCGATGCGGCGGCGTTGTGCATCAAGAGCGGAAACGCGGTCATTCTCCGCGGCGGACGGGATGCGTACCGTTCCTCAAAAGCCATCGTGGACGCGCTCCGGATGGGATGCACCGACGCCGGATTTCCCGCGGATCTCGTCTGTCAGGCTGAGGATACCACGCGTCAGAGCTCGCTCGATCTCATGCACGGGGTGGGATATATTGATCTCCTGATTCCCCGCGGCGGCAAGGGACTCATCAAAGCCTGCGTGGACGAAGCGAAGGTGCCGTGCATCGAAACCGGAACGGGCATCTGCCATGTGTCCGTGGACAAAGCGGCTGATTTTGACATGGCGGTGAAGATTCTCGTCAACGCGAAGACGTCCCGCCCGTCGGTGTGCAATGCGGCGGAGGTGTGCCTCGTTCACCGGGATATTGCCGCACAGTTCCTCCCGATTCTGAAAAAAGCACTTGTGGACGATCGCGATGAGAACCCCGTTGAGCTGATTCTCGATTCCCGTGCGGCAGAGATCATCCCCGGAACACCCGCGGGAGACGACGATTTTGATACGGAATTTCTCGACTACCGCCTTGCCGTGGGAGTTGTCGATACACTGGACGACGCCATTGCCCACATCGCGGAGCACAGCACGCACCACAGCGAAGCCATCGTAACGGCGGACAACGCGGCGGCATCCAGATTCCTGCGCTCGGTCGATTCCGCGGCGGTGTACCATAACGCGAGCACGCGCTTCACGGACGGCGGCGAGTTCGGTCTCGGATGCGAAATGGGCATCTCGACGCAGAAACTCCACGCACGCGGCCCGATGGGACTGCGGGAACTCTGCACATACAAATACGTCGTCCGCAGCGAAGGAAACGTGAGATAGGGAAGAAGTAAGAGTGAACAGGGAAGAAGTAATAAGTAACAGGAGTACCAGAATTATGTATAAACTCGGTTTCATCGGTGTCGGCAATATGGGCGGGGCTCTGCTCGATGCCTGCACACAGCGCATTTCCGGCTCGGGAATCATCGCGGCGGATCATGACCGTGCGAAGGTCGATCACTTCCGCCAAAAATACGGCTGTATGGGAGCGTCTCCCGCCGTTGCCGCATCTGCCGCACAGTTCCTCTTCATCGGAGTCAAGCCGCAGATGGCAGAGGACGCGTTCGCTGAAATCCGCGATTCTCTCCGTGCGCGGGAGGAAATGCCCGTGATCGTCTCCATGATGGCAGGCATCACAATGGAGCGTATCCGTGAGCTTGCAGGCGTGCCGTGTCCGGTGATCCGCATCATGCCGAATGTCGCCGCATCGGTCGGAGAAGCCATGATTCTTGCCGCTTCGCTTGATGTCCCCGACGCGGTTCTCGCCGATTTCTGCGGGTTCATGCAGGGCGCGGGCAGGCTCGATTTCATCCCGGAAAAGCTCATCGACGCAGGTACGGCAGTGCAGGGTTGCGGCCCGGCGTTCGTGTGCATGTTTGTCGAAGCTCTCGCGGACGGTGCGGTCAGATGCGGCGTACCCCGTGCGAAGGCTTACGAATACGCGATTCAGACGATCCGGGGCACTGCGGTTCTGCTGGAAGAAAGCGGCAAACACCCCGGCGAAGTGAAGGACATGGTCACAAGCCCCGCAGGCAGTACCATCGAAGGTGTCGCGGCTCTTGAGGAAAACGGTTTCCGCCATGCCGTAATCGAAGCGGTCACAAAGGCGTACGGGAAGAACGTGAAGCTGAAATAACGGGAATGCATAATGCACAATATACGGGAGTTCTGTTTGTGCATTGTGCATTTTTTTGTTTTCCCCTGTTGCAATTTCCACTCTTCCGACGTATTATGGTTGTCCGGACAAAACGAAAGACCACAGCTTATTTTTTATGATCGGAGGTGTCTTCATGGACGAATGCGAACGGGTGCTGGAGGCTTACGGAACCCTCGTTTACCGGGTGTGCTGTGTGAAGCTGGCGGGATTTGACCGATCCCTCGCCGACGATGCGTACCAGAACACCTTTCTCTGCTGGATGGAGCACAGACCGAAAGCGGAACCGGGATCGGAGCATGAGCGGGCATGGTTCGTACGCTGTGCCGTTCACCGGTGCACCGATCTGATCCGGCAGGCAAAACGGCGGCAGGAAGACGAAATCCCGGAAAGTGCCGCTGTGCCGGATGAGGACACCGGGGAAGTCATGGATGCTCTCTTCAGTCTGCCGGAGAACTACCGGATGCCGCTGTACCTGTGCGGAGTCTGCGGGTATTCCACGGAAGAAGCCGCACGGATGCTCGGACTGACGCCTGCGAATCTGCGGGTGAGACTGACCCGGGCGCGGCGGGCACTGGCAAAGGCACTGGGACTGACGGAGTATCTGCCCGATAATTGAATACAGGAGGAAACAGCATGAACGAATTTGATCTGAATAAACTGAACGATACCCTCGCCGGGCCGTCTGAGGAGCTGAAATCGCGGACGCTTGCGGCAATGCGGGCGAAGGAAAACGAAAAAACAGCGCACAAGCGTCCCGGATGGCGGAGAATTGCCCTCTGCGCGGCGGTGTTTTCACTGGCACTGGTGCTCATGGGCGCGGGCGTGAAGGTGTTCGACTACCTCGCATTCGTCCCGGGCATGGGCATTGTCACAGCGGATCAGTCGGAGGTGTACACCCTTGACACCGCCGTGGAAGCGGGACGGTACCGGATTGAAGCCGCGTCCATGATTCCCGTGACCAAAGGCGAATACAAAGGCATGTGGCAGGTGACGCTGCTGACGGATCTTGATATCCCTTACGGTATGCGGGACGGAAGCGCATCCATGCCGGAGATGACCCTCACGGACGCGGACGGTGACAACTGTACACTGACTTTCAGCGGCGGCTCCGATCAGCTGAGCTATTACAAAGGCTATGCGGACTTCCGGGGCAGCGGGGACTACACGCTTACGCTGTACGGCGAGGACTATCCGATGACGATGAAATCCATTGAGAGCACCGACTGGGCGAATTACAGCTTTCCCGTGTCCGATGGCTTGACCGTGGTTGCATTCCCGATGTCCGTGGGCAGCCGGTATCTCGTGTTTGACGTAATCCTCGAGCCGGAAAGCGAGGAAATGGCGTACTGGGCACAGAACAGCAAGTATATCCAATATACGCCCCATGAAGTGACGGTAACGGATATTGAAGGCAATGTATTCTATGTATCGGGTGTCTACGGACATGGCATCCCGATTCCCGAATCCGAGAAGGAGCACGGCATCAATTCTCTGCTTCAGTTCAAGATGGAGTATGTGCTGGATATGATCGACTATCCGACGCTCCCGGTGGAAAAAATTGAAATCGGGAAGATCGATGTCGAGTTCGAGGGGCAGAAAGACGCTCCCGTCCGCAGATACACAATCCCCCAGCTTGGCGAAACCGTTTCCGCACAGAATCTTCCCGACGGAGGCGTATTCTATGACGACCACGGAATCCGACTGGTGTTCGACCATGCGGAAACCTGTATCGATGAAGGAAACAACGCATACTGTGTGAATTTCCACGGAACAGTCGATTGTGATTTCTCCGAAAACGTCAGCAATCCTGTGACGATGGCAGGATATATTCCCGCAAAAGAAGCTGCGGAAGACAATGATGAATTGACCATCGGCGGCTCTTTCCATTTCAGTGAGGATACTTCCTTCCGGTACAGGTGTTTCATTCTCGGCAGCGGTGACAGGAAAAAGAAAGTCATGAATGCCGCGTTCGGGGACGAAATCGGTATGAAACTGGCTTCCTTACGGCTCACATTCAATGCCGGCTGGACAATCGACTTTACCGCACCCAGTTCCCCAACCGAATAAACGCAAAAAAAGGCAGGCTGTATTTCAAACCTGCCTTTATTCATTTCAGATATATCAGCGCAGCGGAAGGTCGTGGGATCTGCTGTGTTTTCCGCTTCAAGTGCGCCGATCCATGCCCGCCGGGGCTCCCGGCTTAGTCTGCGAGAAGGATTTCTTCCCACAGCTTCTCGTAGTAGGAACGGATTTCCACATCAATGTCATGGAAGTATTCCGTCTTCGGGAGGGATGCGGCGTCGGGATAGAGGATTTCGTTCTGGTAGTAGGTGTAGTCGGGGTTTTCAACAACTGCCGTGTTCGGGGACGCGTAGCAGATGTATTCCGCGTTGGCGAGTGCGACTTCGGGCTCCATGAGGAAGTTGATGTACAGCATCGCGGCGTTGTAGTTCTGTGCATTTGCGGGAACGCATACGCTGTCGATGAAGATGTTCGTGCCTTCCTTCGGGTAAACGAACGCGAGATCGGGATTGTTTTCCTGCATCGTCAGGAAGTCGCCGGCATAATAGGGTGCGATTGCGGCATTTTCGCCTTCCATTTTGTTGAAGACTTCGTCCATGACGCGCGCCTGAAGTACGGCGTTCTGTTCCTTGAGCTTTGCGGCTGCGGTGTCCCAGTCGGCTTTGTCGGTGGTGTTCAGATCAATGCCGAGCAGGAACTGGGAAATTGCGAATGCGTCGCGCGGGTTGTTGAAGGTGAGGATGTTGTCCGCGTACCTGGAATCCCACATCACGGACCAGGAGTCGGGCGTGCCTTCCACCATCGTGGTGTTGTAGATCATGCCGACCGGCCCCACGGAATAGGGAACGCTGTATTCGTTGTTTTCATCGAAGAAGAGGTT
>JAFTPW010000065.1:0-2997 GCA_017463075.1 Clostridia bacterium | reverse complement strand
TGGGCCGGAGCCTTTGCCGAGATCGAGCATGGCGGACAGTGCACCGGAGACATAGTCCTTGGCTCTCTTCACGGATCCGGCGAGTGTGAATCCCCTGGCGAGGTTGGACGCAATTGCGCTGGAGAGGGTGCATCCGGTGCCGTGGGTATTCGGATTGTCGATGCGCTTCCCTGCAAACCAGACCGGTTCCCCGTCCGCATACAGCAAATCGTTTGCGTCGTTGATGCTGTGGCCGCCCTTGAGCAGAACCGCACAGTGATAATTCTCCCGGATCTGCTTTGCGGCTTTCATCATATCCTCGGCGGTTTCAATCCGCATGCCGGTGAGTACCTCAGCCTCGGGAATGTTGGGCGTCACAAGAGCTGCCGTCGGCAATAACGCTCCGGTGAGTGCCTGTACCGCATCGTTCTTCATCAGAGAAGCCCCCGAGGACGCAACCATCACAGGATCGACGACCACGTTTTTGGCACGATAGTACCGCAGTCTTTCCGCGATTACACGGATCAGCTTCCCTGACGATACCATCCCGATTTTGACGGCATCCGGGTAAATGTCCTCGAATACCGAATCGATCTGCTGTGCCAGAAAATCCGGTGAGATTTCCTCGATTGCCCGCACGCCGGTTGTGTTCTGTGCCGTCAGTGCCGTAATCACACTCATGGCATACACACCGTTCAGTGTCATTGTTTTCAAATCTGCCTGAATACCGGCGCCTCCGCTGCAGTCACTTCCTGCAATGGTCAATGCTGTTTTCATTTTCATTGTTTGTGTTCCTTTCGTTTTTCAGCATCGTTTTGTATAGCGGCGTAAGGTGGTGCCCCCAATCTGCCGCTTGGTTCATCAAATCAGCGCAAGCTCTTTTGCCCTTGCTTTCAGCTCTTCCGCCGCCGTTTTCGGGTCGTCCGCTTTCATGATGGCGGATACCGCGCAGATTCCGGCGATGGGAATTCCCGCGAGAACGTCAAGATTGCCCTTGTTCAGTCCGCCGATGGCATTGACCGGAACCGGAACGGCTTTGCAGATCTCCCGCAGGGTTTCGGTTGATGTCAGCACGGTCTTGACTTTGGTCGTGGTAGGGTAAATCGCGCCGACGCCGAGGTAATCCGCCCCCTGACTGTACACATCCAGCGCCCACGGGACGGTTTTCGCCGTTGCACCGATGATTTTGGTTTCCCCGAGGATTTTCCGCGCCTGTGCTATCGTCATGTCCTCCGCACCGAGATGCACGCCTTCCGCATCGGACGCAAGTGCCACATCCACACGGTCGTCGATAATCAGCGGAACACGGTATTTTTTCGTCAGCTCATGCACCTTTTCCGCAAGGGCGATGTACTCACGCGTGGTCTTGTTTTTCTCGCGGAGCTGGAGGATCGTCGTCCCGCCCATGAGCGCACGTTCCACGCGGTACAGAAATTCATACTCCGCATAGTTCGTGCTGTCGGTGATGAAATACAGGCTTGTATCAAATTTTTTCATGTTTGCCTCACACATACACATAGTCATTCAGAACCGGCTGTAATCCTTCATCGGACATATCCCGGTACATTGTTTCAAAGCTGCGGCTGTCGTCAATCTCAAACTGCTCGTCACCCTTTGCGGCATCGTCTTCCCTGCCCGTGTACTTGCTTTCGTGGTCGCCGATGCCGGTGGATACGCCTGCGGAAACTTTGGTTGCGGCGATTTTCACAATCCCGTTGCGGAACTCTGCACTCTCGCGGGAGGATACCGTGATACCCACATACGGCAGGAAAATGCGGTAGGCACAGAGAATCTGACACAGCTGTTTTTCGCCGACATCAAGGGGACTCAGCTTATCGTTGTTGATAATCGGACGCAGTCTCGGACAGGAGAGGGACATTTCCGCATGAGGATATTTGCGCTGAAGATAATACACATGCAGTGCACTCGCCAGAGCATCCTTGCGGAAATCCGACAGCCCGAGAAGTGCCGAAAACGCAACGCCGCGCATACCGCCGCGAAGTGCCCGTTCCTGTGCATCGAACCGGTACGGCCATACCCGTTTGTGTCCGAGCAGATGGAGCGTTTCGTATTTTTCGGCATCGTAGGTTTCCTGGAGCACGGTCACGTAATCCGCTCCGCAGTCGTGGAGATCGCGGGATTCGTCGGTGTTGACGGGATAGATCTCGAGCCCGACCATGCGGAAATACTTCCGTGCCAGTTTGCAGGCTTCCCCGATGTATTCCACGTTGCTCTGACTGCGGCTTTCTCCGGTGAGAATCAGGATCTCCTCCATCCCGGAGTCGGCGATAACTTTCATCTCATGCTCGATCTGCTCCATGTTCAGCTTCATGCGGTGGATGTGGTTGTAGCAGTTGAAGCCGCAGTACACACAGTAATTCTCGCAGTAGTTGGCAATGTACAAGGGCGTGAACAGGTAAACGGTGTTGCCGAAGTGTTTGCTCGTTTCCATGCGCGCTTTCTGTGCCATCTCTTCCAGAAAAGGCTCCGCCGCAGGTGACAGAAGTGCCTTGAAATCTTCAATGGTGCAGGTACCGTGATCGAGAGCCGCACGGACGTCACGTGCCGTATAGACAGAAGCATCGTACGCGTTCATCTGTGATATGACCTGTTCACACACATCGGATTCGATGATTTCCATCCCCGGCAGGTATTCCATGGGACTTTTGCGGCTTGACGGATCGGTTTCCAGACGGTGTTTTTTCGCGAGCGCTTCCGGTGACAGATGCTCCGAATCGACAAAGAATTGGTTTTCCATCGTCTTCACCTCAGTCTCTGAGGAACCCGGTCAGCGGATCGGATGCGGATGCCCCGCGGGTTAAGACACGACCGAGCCCCGACAGATATGCCTTGCGCCCGGCTTCGATTGCCTGACGGAACGCGGATGCCATCATGGGAAGATCACCCGCCGTTGCAAGCGCGGTGTTTGCCATAATCGCGGCGGCTCCCATTTCCATCGCTTCACAGGCCTGAGAGGGTCTTCCGATACCGGCGTCCACAATGATCGGCAGATCGATT
>JAFTPW010000064.1:0-3584 GCA_017463075.1 Clostridia bacterium | reverse complement strand
ACGATGGAGGATGCCTCCGCTTCCCGGAAATCGGTGGAAAGGCTTCCCATGGTGTCCTCCGGCGGAGTCGCGTACCAGTTGTGCTGGGACATCAGATCCAGGGTGGGCTGGTAGTCGTTGTAGAGATCGGGGCGGTAGTCGGTGGTGATAATCAGGAAATTGAAGCTCTCACCTTCCGGGACTTCCTCCTCATTTCCCGGTACGCCGGCGGAGTCGTTTCCGGTCTCACCGCCGTTCGGGTCGTTCTGTATGATATCGTCAAGCTGTGAATCTTCCTCATCCAGGATGCTGCTGACGGTGCTTGTCACAAAGCCGGTGGCAAAGTAGGCAATGATTCCGAACAGCGCGGCGGATATGAGAAAAGTTACGCCGAAATTCTTCAATGCGGACAGCATATTCGATTGTCCTTTCATTTTTGCATGATACAGTATATTATACAATATAATGTTCGAAATTTCAATAGCAAGTGCTCCGAATAATTGCGAAATATAAGTGAAGAATTGGTAAATTCCCCGATTGGCGGACAGCAAAAATCCCCGTACCGGATGCACAGGGATTTTGTGGGATTATTTCAGTTTTTCCGCTTCTTCCTCGACATGGTAGGTCACGGTTTTGTCGGCGTAAACGATCTCAACGATGTACGGCTCTTCAAGGTCCAGCTCTTCCTGCGTTACACCGAAAGTATAACCCGGTGCCATGTGGAAAAACGGCGTGACCGGCACCTCATACACCTTCACGACCATCCGGGAAATCAGGTCGCCGTTCCATGTGTAGTCGTTGATGTTGTACATCGCCATGCCGTTGGTGAGCGTCAGATGCACGACGAAGGGCTCCTCCGCCTGCCGCTCGATTTCCACAGTGACATCGGACGAATCCGCAGGAAATCCGCGGTAGAACACCAGCATGAATGCGCCGAACGCAAGAAGCAGAGCCAGTGCCGTCACGCCCGCCGTGATGATGTGCTTCCGTCTCAGTTTCCGGCGGAGTTTTTTCAGTCCGTCCGCGGCGTGCTTTTCTTCCTCTGCGGCTGTGACCGGCAGTACATCCGTCAGCTTCATGGCGTCACGGCATCTCCTGCATTCCTCACATTCGCCGAGATGCTCCTCCACAGCCGCCGCCGTTTCCCCGGATGCCACTCCGTCCAGATACAGCGGCAGCAGATCTTTTGTAATTGCGCATGTCAGTTTCATTTCAGTTCCTCCCTGATTTTCAGTTTTGCACGGTAATACGTCACCCGCGCCCAGCTTTCCGATTTGCCGAAGAGGGTTCCGATCTGCTGAAAGCTCAGTTCCCCGAAGGTTCTCAGCCAGAATACCTCCTTGTACGGCTCCGTCAGTCCGTGAAGCACGGCATGAACGGCAAACGCACTTTCCCTGTCCTCCAGACGCTCCGCGATGTCTTCCTGCGCCGCCAGATTGTCCGGGATTTCCGTTTCCCTGCCCTTTTTCCGGCAGTGGGAATAATACGTGTTCTTCGCAATCTGACACAGCCACGCACTCAGGCTCTTTTCCGGATCGTGGGTGTGAATCTTCTTCAGTGCGCGGTAAAAGGTCTCCTGCGTGATTTCTTCCGCCAGATCGGGATCCCGGCAGAGTCCGAGCGCAAACCGGTAGATGTCCGTGAAATATTCGGCGTAAATCTCTCCGAAGTCCATTGCGTTCCCTCCTTTCACTCCATAGACGCACGAAATTCCCGTCCGTTACAGCTTTTCTCACATAATCTTACAGGAATTTTTCCGCCGATGCAAGAGAAGACGGGCGCATCACAGAATTTTCATAATTAATAATGATTTTTTCACTTGTTTAGCCGCGCTGAGTGTGTTATAATAACGTAATACCACAGATTACGGCAAAAGGAGGACGGCATGAAAGTCAATTATTCCCTGATACTGGAAAAGACGCTCGCGGAACTGAATACAAAGCCCCGGCTTCTTCTGCATGCCTGCTGTGCACCGTGCTCCTCGTACGTTTTAGAGTACATCTCCCGGTATTTTGATCTGACCCTGTTTTTCTACAATCCGAACATCTCACCCGAATCCGAGTTCACCGCACGTCTCGAGGAGCTGAACCGCTTCAACCGGCAGGCGGGATATGACCACCCGATCCTCGCACCGGCATACGATCCCGTACCGTTCTATGAAATGGCAGCCGGACTGGAAGCGCTTCCCGAAGGCGGATCCCGGTGCTGGCAATGCTACAAGCTGCGCCTGAGAAAAACTGCGGAAGCGGCGAGGGACGGCGGATTCGACTGCTTCACCACGACCCTCTCGATCAGTCCGCACAAGAATGCGGCATGGCTGAACGAAATCGGGCTGGAGCTTGAGAAGGAATACGGCGTGAAGTGGCTTCCGTCGGACTTCAAAAAGAAAAACGGTTACAAGCGTTCCATTGAGCTGAGTGCGGAATACGGGCTGTACCGTCAGGACTACTGCGGATGCGAATTCAGCCGGAAACAGCGCGAAGCCGCACAATCAACCACTGAGGATATACGATGATGAAAAAAGCACTTGTGACGCTCCTGATTTTCCTTGCCCTGCTGACTTCCTGCGGCATCGAGAAGACGGAGCCGGTAACGGAGAGCGACCTTGCGATTCTGACTGCCCGGGAAGACACTGCCGAAATCGGCGTTTCCGTACAGCCGGGGATTTTCGTGACCGGTCAGCAGCCCTCCGAGCTCACCCTCACCTATGACAACGCATATACCCTGCGCTATACAACCGACTGCTCGACGCCGACTGCGGATTCGACCGAATACACCGAACCGATCACGACGAAATTCGTCAATTCCGGTGACAACTCAACGTTTACATACTCCCTCCGCTGTGCCCTGTTTGACGGGGAGACGATGGTTTCCGAGGTGTATTCCTACTCCTACATCCACGCCGCCGAGGGACGGTTCGACATGCCGGTCATGGCCCTGATTACGGACGACAAAAACCTGTACAGCAGTGCGACCGGTATCCTCGTCGAGGGTGACACGTACAAGAACGCACAGCGCTACGGTCTTTCCGGATGGGTTCAGCCGCAGATGCCCACGAACTACTACATGGGCGGCATCGAATGGGAACGTCCGGTGAACTATTCCCTGTTCGATCTCGACGGCTCCCTTCAGTTCAGTCTCAACTGCGGCGTCCGCGTCAACGGCGGGTACCAGCGTGCACAGAAGCGCAAATCGCTGAAATTCTTCGCACGGCGCACCTATACGCCCGACACCGGCAAGTTTGAATCGAGCTTCTGGCAGGGCTACCGGACCGCGGACGGAACTCCCGTTTCCACAAGCGATACCGTGCTCTACCGGAGCGGAAGCAACAACGAAACCAACTCTGTTTTCAATACTCCCTTCGCGCTCTCCCTGCTCCAGAAGACCACGCTTGACTCCCCTGCGAACCAGCCGGCGGTCGAATACCTCAACGGCAAGTACAACGGCGTCTTCATCCAGCAGGAGGACTACGACCTGGACTACTTCGAAGCGCATTACGGCGTTGCCGAAGAAAACATGACCACGCTCAACGGCATCATCGCGACACGCTACGACTACGCGGGCTGGTATCTTGACGACGGATGTGAAGCGGAATACGACGAATT
>JAFTPW010000063.1:0-3183 GCA_017463075.1 Clostridia bacterium | reverse complement strand
ATTCAGCCGTCTACGCTATCACGAAGGAGCAGGCAGTCTGAATTCGGATACCGCATCCCGTGCCGCAGACCATCTCCTCGGTCCCGCAGAAAAAGATCCCACGATCAGTGTAAAGGGGCAGGAAATCATCCTCAGGCTGGTCGATGTGCTTCGTGATCCTGCCATAGAGGAAGACGGCTGGATTTTCCGGCGCGCATTCACCTATCTGCGTCTTGCCGCAGGGCGGTTCGGTTCCGGTGACAAAGAAGGAGGCTACGAAGCACTGGAAAAGTCCGTAGAGCTGTATGAAACGGTTCTGCGGATACCTGTTGATCGGGACCTGCCGCTGAACTGCCAGGTTCTGGACAGGCTGACAATTTCCGCAATCTCTTATTACAATCCTGAACAGAATCTGCTCAGACAGATTTCTTCCGATCCGGTTGACATCATGCTCCGCCGGGATGCCGCATCCGTCCTGCCGGTCAATACCCATAACTTCCGTTATGCTCAGATTTATCATCCGCTCACCGATCCGTCCGGCTGGGAATGGTTCAACTGCGTCCGTGACGAAGACCGTTACAAAGCCTGCGTCGAGCGTATCCGGAAATACCGCCCCGAAGACTTCCCCGAATAACCCACACAGGACCTGCTTCACAGCGGGTCTTTTTTTATATCTTGATCTTCTTATAATACTCCAGCGATGTGAACCCGTGCTCGATGTGGTTGAGGAGATACCGCTCGCAGACCACGGCAAGCAGGGGAAGCTCGGACTTGTCAAGCGTGAACGACAGCAGCTTTTTCAGCGGTGCGTATGCGATGAACCGCAGTGCCGCGAGAACGGGCGGTGACACACGGATCATAATCTTCGCCGAAAACTCGTCCTGAATATACACGGGATCGTTTTCCAGCTCCGTCCGGCATTTTCTGCATAACAGGCGTCCGTTCATGACGTCAAGCGTGCAGTCCTCGGTCAGCTCACATCCGCATCCGTCACACACCGTGAGATCCGGCATGAAACCCGACTGCACCGCGCACCGGAACTCGAACGCCGCCTTGATCTGCTCAAGCGGTACGGAATCCATGTTCGCAATGGCGTACAGTGTGTTCAGCGTCAGGGACATCAGATCGGAGTCGCCCACGCCGTCGAGGGAAACGTCTCCCGCAACGTCGCAGATATAGTTCGCCAGAGCCAGCTTTTCCGCGTCGTAGTGGATCGCCGTGAAGCCTTCGAGGTAGAACGTGTCGCGGATGTAGTGGAAATCGCCGCGCTTATGCAGCTGGAAGGTGCTGTACGTGAACAGTCTTGCCGCCGCGGCATGTCGGTTGCGAATGGACGAAATTCCCTTGCCGGAGATGGTGATACGGCCGTATTCGGCGGTGAGAACGGTGATGATTTTGTCGCTCTCGCCGTTCTTCACCTCGCGGATGACCAGACCGTTGACCTCAAAATCGTCGGTTCTGCCGCTCATCTCAGCTTTCGATATCCTCGGGCTTGAAGCCGAAATTGTTCAGACTGAGCTGATTGTCGCGCCACTTTTCCTTGACCTTGACCCAGAGATTGAGGTAGACCTTGGTGCCGAAGAAGGCTTCCATGTCCTCTCTCGCGTAGCTGCCGATTTTCTTGAGGGTTTCGCCGTTCTTGCCGACGATGATGCCCTTATGGGACTGTTTTTCACAGAAAATCTCGGCGCGGATGCGGATCATGCTGTCTTCGGTGAAGTCCTCGATCACGACAGCGGTGCCGTGCGGAATTTCGTCGGACAGGGTGCGGAGAATCTTTTCACGGATGATCTCAGCTGCAATCTGTCTTTCGGGCTGGTCGGTGAGGCTGTTCTCGTCGAACATCCAGTCGCTCTCGTAGAGGAACTGCGCGGCTTCTTCGAGCACTTCGTCGACGTTCTTGCCGGATTCCGCACAGGTGGGAACGACAGCGTCGAAATTGTGCAGTGCCGCATAGCCCGCGATGGTTTCCGCCAGCTTTTCGCGGTTGACAAGGTCGATCTTGTTGAGCACGAGCATGGACGGCAGCTCTGCCTTTTTGATCTGATTGATGAGATTCTTTTCGATTTCGCCTGCCGGATGACCTGCTTCCGCGATGAGAATTACGGCATCCGCGGATCCGACGGACGAGCGCACAGTTTTCATCATATATTCGCCCAGCTTGTTCTTCGCCTTGTGCACGCCGGGCGTGTCGATGAAGACGAACTGATCTTCGCCCTTGGTGAGGATACCGGCGATGCGGTTTCTGGTGGTCTGGGGCTTGGACGACACAATCGCCACCTTTTCGCCCAGAAGCTGATTCATGAGCGTGCTCTTGCCTACATTCGGTCTGCCGACGATGGCGATAAATGCTGTTCTTGTCATTTTTATAACCTCTGTTGATTTTTTGTTTGTCCTGATATTTTATTTTGGGGTACGGTCGCTTTTTGAAAAAAGCTCCGCAAAAACTTCCGGCTGACGAGGTGCGGTGTGCTGACGGGATGTGATCTGATATGGCACTGTCAGCCTCAGGGGATTTTTTAACGGCGTGCGGTTTTAACTGCTGATTTGTCTTTCTGCGGATGCAATTGCGGATTGCTCCTGCGGGTGCGCTGCCGTATGACGCGTACCAATGTATCAGAAGCTCGCTTATACGGTTCACAGGGACCTCCGAGACCCTGTTCACCCACGCCGTAGAGCGATCGAAATACGTTCGTTGTCTGAGTTGCTATTTTCCGGACTCACACACGCCATGGGGATCTGCTGTATATCAGCCGTTTCGTTCTGCATTGTTTACTTCACTTCCAGCCCGATGGCTTTCATGATTTTTCTCTGTCTTGCGCGCATGTCACGGTCTTCCTCGTCGGAATTGACGTGGTCGTAGCCGAGCAGATGAAGCATGGAGTGCACGGTCAGGAATGCGCATTCACGCTCGTAGCTGTGACCGAATTCCTCCGCCTGTGCCGCCGCTTTCTCGAGGGACAGCACGATATCCCCAAGCTCACAGACCTCGTCCGGATCGGGCATATCGCCGTTCTTCATATCGTACATCGGGAAGGAGAGCACATCCGTCGGCCTGTCGATCCCGCGGAACTCGGCGTTCTTGACCTGAATCCCGTCGTTATCGATGAACGTAACGGAGACTGCCGCGTCCTGATCGAACTTCTCGAACATGAGCGTCGCGCGGATTGCCTTTCTCAGAAGCAGCTTCAGTCCGAGTCCCGT
>JAFTPW010000062.1:0-6119 GCA_017463075.1 Clostridia bacterium | reverse complement strand
CTTCGATGATACCTTCCTTAACGTTGAGGGAGAGCTTGCACGCGCCCTGCTGAGGTGCACACCAGCCCACACCGTGGGTATAGGCAGAAATGTCGGTGATCTGCTTTGCCTGGATCCACTTGCCTTCTTCCGGAATCGGAGCCGGTCCATGCTTGGGTCCCTTTGCAACGCAGCACATGTTTTCTACTTCGTGAGAATAAACGAGTTCGCTCATAGAATTACTGTACTCCTTTGTTGTGATAGCCTTTCGGCAGCATTTTGCTCAACTATTATTATATAACAAAAACCGCGCAAAATCAACCTTTCTGCCGACCGAATCCCCGGATTTGCAAAAAATTGACGTTTTGACGAACATTCACCGTCCGATTCCCCGTCGGATTATACAACTTGACGCGACACAGTTACGGCTTGATTTTCGCCTTTGCCTCCAGTGCACAACGCTCCGCCATTTCCGCATCGACGTCGTAGCCTTCGCTTCTCAGAAGGGATGCAATCTCTGTGTAAATGTCACAGGCTTTCCGATATTCGCCCCGGTCATTGTAGTAGCACGCCTTGGAGTACAGCTCATCGTGGAAATATGTGCCCAGCTCGCCGGCTTTGTCCCAGTATGCGAGAGCTTCTTCGTCCCGTCCCATCGCCTCGCAGGTATCGCCGCCGTAGATGTAAACCATCCAGTCATCCGGGAAGCGCTCCTTGGCTTTCAGGAAGCAGTCGTAGGCTTTTTCGTACTTTTTCTCCTCATAATACGCGCCGAGAAGCAGGCACATTTCCCTCGGATTGTCCGGATGATCCGCAGCCATCTTCTCCTGCTCGGCAACATACTCGTCAAACCGCCCGATTGCCCGAAGCAAATCTCCGCGGCATGCTTTCGCACGGTAGTAGGAGTGTTCGTCCTGAACCGGATCGTCCGCCTTTGCCTTGTCATACCATTCCAGTGCGACGTCGCGGCAGTAGCTCAGCATAAAGTGGTGGATAATCGCGAAATTCCATTTATCGGAAATGGACAGCTCGCCTTCCTTCATCAGCTTCATGTACTCCGCACGGCACCGCATGAAATCCTCGGGATCGCGGGTCTTTTCATACACGGACGAGAGCCGGTCGGCGTAGTTTTTGTACATCGGCGAATTTTTCCGGTACAGATCGTCCACGGTCACGCCGTACAGCTCCGCAATCACCGGCAGGAGCATCACGTCAGGCAGAGTATTGCCGCACTCCCACCGGGACACGGTCTGCGAATTGACGCCGAGAGCCTGTGCCGCCTGCTCCTGCGTGAGGTTTTTATGCATCCGGAACCGCTTCAGATTTTCGGAAAATACAGTGGTATTCATAATTTTCTCCTGTAAAAAGATATCTCGCAGCTGCTTGACTGTATTATAGCACCTTCTTCCCTGCCGCACAAGGTCTTGATTTGTGATGAAACTCGCGGAATCTGCGCAGTCAAAAGAAAAATCCCACATCCGTCGGGACATGGGATTGATTTCTGATTGAGTTACGCAATGGACTTGAGGTGTTCCAGCGCTGCGTCTGCTGCGGATGCCGCGTCGGTGGTGTAGCAGTCTGCGCCGATCTTATCGCAGAATTCCTGCGTGATGGGAGCGCCGCCAACCATGATCCACACCTTGTCACGAATGCCTGCCGCTTCGCTCTGCTTGACAACCGCTTCCATTTCACCCATCGTAGTGGTGAGAAGTGCGGAGCAGACGATGAGGTCGGCGTTGTTTGCCTGTGCTTCTGCAACGAACTGTTCTGCGGATACGTCAACGCCGAGGTCGATTACGTTGATGCCCTTGCCTTCCAGCATCATCTTGACGAGGTTCTTGCCGATGTCGTGCAGGTCGCCCTTGACGGTACCGATGACAGCGGTACCTGCCGCGCCCATTTCACCGGACTGCATGTGGGGCTTGAGGAGTTCCACGCCCGCCTTCATGGCACGAGCCGCGATGAGAACTTCGGGAACGTAAACTTCGTTGTTCTTGAACTTTTCGCCGATGACGTTCATGCCGGGAAGAAGACCCTGTTCGAGAATATCCTTTGCGGCAGCGCCGTTTTCAAGAGCTTCGGCAACGATTGCCTTTACATTTTTAACCTTACCGGTTTCCACCATCTTATTGAGTTCGGAGAAATCCATAGTATGCACTCCTTTGATGTATTGTTGAGTTTATGGTTGGTTTCATTATAACAGATATTTCCGCCGCCGTCAAGAGGATTTTTGGCAGTTTCATACACTTCCGGCACCCGAAAAACAAACGGCAAGGACGAATCCCTGCCGCTTTTGCGTTTCAACGGATGTTTACTTGATTTCCTCGAAGTCAGCCGCGCCGTGCTTGCAGAGGGGGCATACGAAATCTTCAGGGAGGGTGTCGCCTTCATAAACGTAGCCGCAGATCTTGCAGACATAGCCCTTCTTGCCTTCGGTTTCCGGCTTGGGCTTGACGTTTTCGTGGTAGTAGGAGTAGGTCATGGTTTCTCTGTCGGACAGAACTCTCGCCTCGGTCACGGAGCAGATGAACATGCCGTGGGTCTCGAGGTCAATGTACTGTTCCACCTTGAGGGACATGAACGAATTGATGTAGCGGGGCAGAACCACCAGACCGTTGTCGGAACGGAGAGGATCGCAGTCCTTGAACTTGTCAACGTTTCTGCCGCTCCGGAAGCCGAAGGACTCAAACGCCTTGAACGGTGCATCCACGGTCAGACAGTTGATGTTCATGATGCCGGTCTGCTTGATGATATGGTGGGAATAGTTTTCCTTGTTGATGGTGACGGCGATGCGGTTGGGAGAATTGGTGACCTGCGTTACGGTGTTGACGATGAGGCCGTTGTCCTTCTTGCCGTCGTTGGAGGTGATAACGTACAGACCGTAGCCGATGTTGAAGAGCGCGGTCAGATCGTTCTTGTTGGCGGTGTCGTCCCGGAGTGCGAGGTATTCGCGGGAGAGCTCCTCAGCCAGTGCCTCGACCTGAGCGGTGCTTTCCTCATTGAGGGAGGAGAGAATCCGCACGTTGTTTTCGGTGTAGTTGATGTTCTTGCTCTTCTCAAGCATGCCCTTCATGACCTTTGCGGCGAGAGGAGCCCAGCTGCCGTTTTCGATGAACGCAACGGTACGGTTCTGGAAATTGCGCTCGGTGAGGTGATTGATGAACTCACGCATGAACGGGAAGATTTCGGTGTTGTAGGTCGTGGTTGCGAGGACGAGCTTGCTGTAACGGAATGCGTCGCCGACCGCTTCTGCCATGTCAACCCGCGCGAGATCGTGTACGACAACCTTCGGGCAGCCGTTCGCTCTCAGCTTTTCCGCAAGCATCTGCACAGCCTTCTTGGTGTTGCCGTAAACGGAGGTGTACGCGATGAGAATGCCGTCTTCCTCGGGTTCATAGGAGGACCATGTGTTGTAGAGATTCAGGTAATAGCCGAGATTTTCGGTGAGAACGGGACCGTGCAGGGGACAGATCT
Source organism: Clostridia bacterium (assembly GCA_017463075.1). GTDB lineage: Bacteria > Bacillota > Clostridia > Oscillospirales > CAG-272 > UMGS1696. The sequence continues at coordinate 2,666 of JAFTPW010000062.1, read as the reverse complement.
TCTCGATATCGAGTCCGGCAGCCTTCTTAAGAAGCACCTGAACCTGTGCGCCGTACTTGCCGACGATGCCGATGAAATAGCGTCTGGATTCGTCGATCCACGGTTCCTCAACGTCAAGTGCGCCGAATTTGCCGAAGCCGTCCGCGGAGAAGAGAACCTTGTCATAGCTGTCGTAGGTGACGATAACTTCCGGCCAGTGAACCATGGGCGCGGTGACGAAGGTGAGGGTGTGCTTGCCGAGCGAGAGTGTGGAGCCGTCCTTGACAACGATCTGGCGGTCTGCGAAATCGGTGCCGAAGAAGTTCTTCATCATCGAGAACGCCTTTGCGGAAGACACGATCACAGCATCCGGATATGCCTTCGCGAAGGTGTGGATGTTTGCAGCGTGGTCGGGTTCCATGTGCTGCACAACGAGGTAGTCGGGCAGTCTGTCGCCGAGGGTATTCTGCAAATTGTCGAGCCATTCGTGGGTGAAGTTTGCGTCAACGGTATCCATGACGGCGATCTTTTCGTCGAGGATGACGTAGGAGTTGTAGGAAATACCGTTCGGAACCTTGTACTGACCTTCGAAGAGGTCGACTTTGTGGTCGTTTACGCCGATGTATCTGATATCATTGGTGATTGTCATGCTGTTTTCCTCCGGTTATGAATTGTTTATATTGATAGAATGATTGACAGAGTTTGTCTCAGAAGCATTTGCCGGTTTTGCAGTCCTCGGCGCCTTCGCATCTCCAGCACAGCTCGTTCGGGCACTGACCTTTTTCAAAGAGATCGACGAGATTCTGCACCGTGGTTTCGGCGATGTTGGAGAGTGCTTCTTCGGTCAGGAATGCCTGATGGGATGTGACGATGACGTTCGGCATGGAAATGAGCCGCGCGAGGGTGTCGTCGTCAAGGATGTGTCCGGATTTGTCCTCGAAGAAGTGGTCGGATTCTTCCTCGTACACGTCAAGGCACGCCGCTCCGACTTTCCGGGATTTGATTCCGGCAACCAGAGCCTCCGCATCCACGAGTGCACCGCGGGAGGTGTTCAGGAGAATCACGCCGCGCTTGCATTTATCCAGTGCCGCTTCGTCGATGACGTGGTAGGTTTCATCGGTCAGCGGGCAGTGGAGCGAGATGATGTCACTCTTCGTGAACAGTTCGTCGAGCGTCACATACCGCACGGTGTCGCCGTTGTCCAGTCCTTCCGCCGGGAATTTGTCGTAAGCAAGAACCTTCATCCCGAAGCCGCGGCAGATGTCGATGAACACCCGACCGATGCGGCCCGTACCGATGACCCCGACGGTTTTGCCGTGGAGATCGAAGCCGGTCATCCCCGCAAGGCTGAAATTGTAGTCCTTTGTGCGGATGTATGCCTTGTGGATGCGGCGGATGGAGGTGAGAAGCATTGCCATGGTGTGTTCCGCAACTGCGTAGGGCGAATATGCGGGAACTCTGACCACGTGGATTCTGCCGTAGGCGTGCTTCATGTCGACGTTGTTGAAGCCGGCACAGCGGAGCGCGATCACCTTGACCCCGAGTTCGTGCAGCTGGTCGATCACCGCCGCATTGACGGTATCGTTGACGAACACGCAGACGCCGTCGAATCCGTGTGCCAGTTCAGCGGTGTCCTCGTTCAGCTTGGTTTCAAAATACTTGAACGTGATCCCGTGTTCCGCGCCGAATTTCTCAAAGGACGGCTTGTCGTAGGGTTTGGTATCGAAAAATGCAATCTTCATTCGGATTCCTCCTTGCTTTTGTGAGTATATTATACCCCAAACGGCGGAAATAGTATGTTGAATTTTCAACGAAACGGAAAAATTTTTATGGGAATTTTCACAGAATATGCAAAAGCGGCATGGCTCATACGTCCACACCGCTCTGTCTGGAAATCTCCGGTTACAGGAAAATATATTTGCAGATGAAGAGCACCGCCAGCACGTACATGATGGGAGTGACCTGCTTTGCCTTTTTGGTGACAAGGCTGAGGAGCACGTAGGAGATGATGCCGAGGGAGATGCCTTCGGAGATGCTGTAAAACAGGGGCATTGCGATGATGCAGAGGTATGCGGGGATGGCGGTGACGTAGTTGTCCTCGGTGAGCTTGAGCTCGGTTACGTTGCTGAACATGAGGAAACCGACGATAATCAGCGCGGGAGCCGTTGCAAAGGACGGAATCGCGGTGAAAATGGGCGCAAACAGCATGGAAACGAGGAACAGAATCGCGGAAGTGAGTGCTGTCAGACCGGTTCTGCCGCCTGCCGCAACGCCAGCTGAGGATTCAACGAACGTCGTGGTCGTGGAGGTACCGAGAACCGCACCGGCACTGGTTGCAACCGCGTCTGCGAGAAGTGCGGATCGGATGCCGGGAAGTCTGCCGTTTTCGTCGAGCATGTTCGCCTTGGTGCTGACGCCGATGAGGGTGCCGAGGGTGTCGAACAGGTCAACGAACAGGAACGAGAAGATGATGACGACGAAGTTGAAGAAATCGACGCCCGCCATCTCGAGATTGAAGCACTGCCCGAACGTGGAGCCGAGCTTTGTGAAGTCGGTCATTTCGAACACGGGCAGGAGGGAGTAGTATCCCGCAGCCGCGTCGGGGGTATAAAGTCCCGCGAACTGGCAGAGGATGCCGAGAACCCACGTCGCGAGAATCCCGATGAGAATGGAGCCCTTCACCTGCT
>JAFTPW010000061.1:0-5874 GCA_017463075.1 Clostridia bacterium | reverse complement strand
TTAAATTTTCGCGGGAAATTCCAGGAAATTTTCACATGGACCGCCGCGGAGTGCTGCTGTCTATATAGACGTTCGGGAATGGGCAAAAGTTTCACAAATCGGAAAATTTTCCATAAAAATTTCAAAGAATTTTCAGACGCCGCTGTGCAGAAAATGCCGGTGTGCAGAAGTGCGGATGCCGGAAACACCTTGACAAAGCGGGGCGTGTATGCTATAATAGCTAAAATATCACTTCCCGGAGGATCACTGCCATCATGGACAGCGGCGATTGTACTGACAGTACCCGACGATGCACAATGAAATACGGTTATGGCGGATATCGCTTTTTCAAGGCACGACTGCGCTCATTTCGAGGGTACAGGTATGCCTTTTTGCATTTCCGCAGACTGTTGACCTGATTTTTCCTCTCATGCACGCATCACGGAAACATCATTCACGGAGGAAAAATCTTACATTTTATGAACAGCAGCATATGGGGACAGCTTCTTCTCCAGTTGATACTGATCGGACTCAATGCCGTTTTCGCATGTGCGGAGATCGCGGTCCTGTCGGTAAGTGAAGCAAAACTTGCAAAGCTGGAGGAATCCGGCAGCAAAAAAGCAAAGAAACTCAGAAAGCTCACCGAAGAGCCTTCCAAATTCCTTTCGACCATTCAGGTTGCGATCACGCTTTCCGGCTTCCTCGGATCCGCATTCGCAGCTGACAACTTCGCGGAACGCCTTGTTGACTGGCTTCTCGCAAAGGGCATGACCATGGATCCCGAAACCCTCGAATCCATCGCGGTCGTTGTCATCACCCTCATTCTCTCCTACGTCACCCTCATCCTCGGCGAGCTCGTGCCCAAGCGTCTGGCAATGAAGCACAGCGAAAAGCTCGCGGTCGGAATGGCTCCCATGCTCTACGGCGTGGCGAAGCTGTTCACTCCCATCGTATGGCTCCTTTCCATCTCCACCAACGGCGTGCTCCGGCTCATGGGCATTGACCCGAACGAGCAGGACGAGGAAGTCAGCGAGGAAGAAATCCGCATGATGGTGGACGAAGGCGGTCAGAAGGGCGTCATCGATGAACAGGAACAGGAAATGATCCAGAACGTGTTCGAATTTGACGACCTCACCGTATCCGAATTTGCAACCCACCGCACCGATATCCACATCCTGTGGGCGGAAGAAGCGGACGACGTTTGGGAAAATACCATTCACGAAACCCGTCACTCCATTTACCCCGTCTGCGAGGACACCATCGACAACGTCATCGGCGTGCTGAGTGTGAAGGACTACTTCCGCTGCCGGGAGCTCGGACGCGAAGCCATCATGAAGGAAGCGGTCAAACCCGCGTATTTCGTACCCGAAGGCATCCACGCGGACGTTCTGTTCAGGCAGATGAAGGATACCCGCAACCATTTCGCCGTGGTTCTCGATGAATACGGCGGCATGATGGGCATCGTCACCATGTACGACATCCTCGAGCAGCTTGTGGGCGACCTCAATGACGGCGACGAGGAAGAAATCAAGGAACCCGATATTATGCAGACCTCGGACGATACATGGGACATCAAGGGCGTGGCATCGCTCAGTGAAGTCGCAGAGGAGCTGAACGTTGAGCTTCCCACGGAAAAATACGACACCATGGGCGGCTATGTGTTCTCCAACTACGGCGTGGTTCCCGAAGACGGCACCGAGTTCGAGCTCGAGCTTGACGGTCTGCATGTCCGCGTCACCGAAATCAAGGATCACCGCATCATCAAGATGATCGTCACCGTACTCCCGCAGGAGGAAGAAGAAGAGGACGATGAGCCCCGTTTCTTCAAGTCCCGTACCGACCGTGACGACGAGGATGACGAAGACGAAAAAAACGAGAAGTCCGAAAAATCCGATAAATCCGAGAAGAAATCTTCGAAAAACCGATAAGGAGTATGAAAATGAAGAAAAGCGTATCCGTTCTGCTTTTGCTCTCCATGATGCTCGGAATTGTGACCTCGTGCAGTGAAACCGTACCCGAGGAAACTGATCCCGTCACGGAAACCGCACCCGCCGAAACCGAAGCGGAAACAACCGTAACCGGTGAGACGGAGCGTTCGCAGGCAAAGGACGATCTGCCCGAGCTGGATTTCGACGGCGAAACGGTCACGATCTGCTATCCGAACGAGAAATACTATGAACAGTGGGACGTCATCGGTGCGGACAACAGCGGGGACGTGATCCACGATGCCATCTGGCGCCGCAACCAGACCGTGGAAGACCGGCTGGATATCCGCTTCAACATCGTCCCGACGCAGGGCAACAATTTGCAGACATTGCAGGATGAGATGAAGAATCTCGCGTTCACGGGCTCGGACGACTACGATATCGTCACGGGTACCGCAAATACGATCATCACCCAGTCCCTGTATTCCTACATGTACGAGCTGTCCGATCTGAAATACCTCGACATCACCAAACCGTGGTGGAGAACGAGTGCAATCGAGGAGCTTGCGCTGGAGGAAGGCAATTTCCGCTTCCTGATGGGCGACCATACCCTGAACAACTACCTCAAATGCGGCGTCGTTTACTACAATAAGGACATCTACACCGAAGTCTACGGCGATCCCGAGGAAATGTATCAGACCGTCCTCGACGGCAAGTGGACCTACGACAAGTTCACGGAACTAACCGCGGGCGCGTATATTGACAAAAACGGCGACGGCAAGGAAAATCCCGGCGATACCTACGGTCTCATGGTGCCCACCGGAATGTACGAAGCGGCTCTGCACATGGTTTACGGCTGCGATATCGACACGTATCAGAGAACCGCGGACAGAACCATCGACCTCTCACCCTTCAACAACGAGCGTGTGTTCAATACCGTCGAGAAGATCAACAAGCTCGTCCGCAGCACGGCGGGTGTGTTTGAATCCGACAAGGGCATCGACAGCTCGCTCCAGTATTTCTCCGACAATTACGCTCTCTTCTACACCGGACGCCTTTCCAATGCCGTCAACGCTGTCTTCCGCGAAATGGAAAGCGACTACGGCATCCTCACCATGCCCAAGTACGATGAAGCCCAGCAGGATTACGTCTCCCTGATTCATACATCCACGACCGTGACCTGCATTCCGAAGGCGGTTGCCGCAGACCGGTACGACATGCTCGGCGCGGTTCTCGAAGCATGGGCAGCGGAAGCGTACCGCTCGGTCATCACGCCCTTCATCGAATCCGCAATGAAGGCGAAGTATTCCCGCGATGCGCTCTCCGGTCAGGTTATCGACATCATCTTCGACGACCCGATCATCAGCTTCCTTGACATGTACAGTTCCAATACCGGCAGTGTTCTCTACACCGCGGTCATGGACAACATCGCCAAAGGCACGAATACCTTCTCCTCCTCGATTGCATCCGGACTCCGCGGCGGTCAGAAGGTCATGGACAAGTATCTCTCGAAGGTGCTTGAATCCGACTCGTAACATAACAAAAGGACACACGTAAAAATGTGTCCTTTTTTGATGCAAAAATGAAAAACAGCAGGGGTGCGAATCCTGCCGTTCTTCTGAAATTATTGCGTTTGAACGGAACTCCGCCGTATTGCGAAATTCCGCTGTACCGGTTAGCCACTCCGATACAGATTTAATGTCAGAAAATGAGGTTTTCATGACAGACTACGAGATCAATACTATAATAGCACAAACAGCATCGGCTGTCAAGAGAAAAATGACGAAAACCGCATGGCTCGGTCAGCGCACGCATATTTTTTGCACGTTTCGCATAGTGCCGGCACAAGAGCGAGCTAAGCTCCCAGCGCATCCTCTGCCATGCGATCGGCGTCACCCCGTCAGATCATCGGATCGTGGCGGTTACGTATGTTCCTCAGGAACGTCCGTTGCGGATATTGATGATAATCATGAGCAGTGTCAGGAATATCATGATCATTTCGTAGTCGGTCATCCCAGACCTCGTTTCCTGCGGTGCCGATATACAGTATAGCACACATTCCGCTGAAAAGCAACAGGCTATTTACTTCACTGTCACCCCGTACCACATCCGCCCGAGCGGGAGGCAGTCGCCGTGGTCGTAGAAATCCGCGGGGGCTTCCACGGGATCACGGCTGTCGATGACGCGGAGCAGGAGGGCTTTCTCCAGTCCGATGGATGCCTTCGGGACGGTGAGCGTGAGGGTATTGCCGTCGACAGAACAGGGGATGGTGCCTTCCGGCGTGAAGGTGTAGCGTTCGTTTTCCTCTGTGACGCGCATGACGGATGCGGTGCCGCCGTCCATGGTGTGATTGAGCCGGAACATGCCGCCGTCGGTTTCGCAGAAGACCCACAGGAATGCGCCGTCGCGGTCAGCGGAAAGATCAAACTGCGCCAGCATGGCTTCCAGTTCGCTCTCCGGCTCGATTGCGGGAGCATTGTCGATGGGATGGGCGGTGGTGACGGTGATCTTCACGCAGTCTTCGTTGTTTTCTGCACCGACGGAACGGATACAGTGGCGTCCGCTCATGTTCAGGAACGAGCATCCGTAGCCTTCGTGATCGCGGGGCAGATTGCCGTCCTGGTAGCCGGGGAAGGTGAGGGATGCACCGTTCTCAAGCACCGGCATGGGATCGTCACCTTTGAGCCGGCGGATATAGTCGCACATGGTGAGGTAATAATTGTCGCCGTACCCGCCGCGCATCATTTCGATATCCCGGCTGTACTCATGGTTGGCGCAGTCGACGAACATGATGGGGCGCTCGGGAATACCCTGCCACCGTCCGGCGATCCATTCGTTCCATCCGGTCAGGAGGGTGACGGGGACATCGGCTTCAATGGCGCGCTCGAACTGCTCGATGAAGTTGCCGCAGTGCTTGTATGCGTCCGGTGAAGGATCGTTTGCGCCGTCATGGAACGCACGTCCGCAGTTGCTCTTTTCACCGTAGAGGACGGAGTCACCGAACCGGAGCTGGGGATGCTGTGCGACGGAGACATTGATGCACTCGGGCACGCCGTCAAGGTTGTCGAACGCACGCTGGGGACGGGTGAAGTCCATCCACGGCCATCCGCCGCGCTTGTCGGGTTCGTTCGGCCACTGCGACAGCTTGATGTTGAAGAATTCGCGGACTTCGGGCGAGCATTCCTCGGGCTTTGCGATGATGACGGGCTTGCCTTCGTAGCGGAACCAGGTTTCCGGGCAGAATCCGGGCTTGTAGATGCTGTCGTAGATCCGCTGTGCGGTGTCGCCGGATGCGGTATTGGTGTAGAACATGACCTTCGGCGTATTCCATCCCTCGCGGCGGTATTCGTCGAGGACGGACATGACGAGCTTGGCATTATCTTCATAGATGACAGCGTTTGTGGTATCGAAGAAGAGGAAATCGACGCCCGCCTGCGTAAGCAGCTTCATGTGACGGCGCACGACCCACTCGTCATCGGAGTAGTAATAGCCGTAGAGCGGTTCACCCCAGTGGTGGTAGGTACCGATGCCGCCCCACACGGGAGAGTCGGGTTTGTGTCCCGCATCGGGATCGGCTTTGGTAATGGCTGAAATATCGTAAGGCTGATGGCGGCCGTGTTCTCCCAGCCACAGGAAGTAGAAAAGACCGCATAAACGGTCTTCTCTTTTTGGATTATAACGGTCGTTCAGCGTAAGACGCGCCGCCATTACAGCTTGAGGTCGTCATCGGTGAGCAGAGTGAAGCCTGCGCCGGTGAGAACCTTTTCGGTTACGTCGTTGTCGGCAACGCGGAGAACCACGAATGCCTTGCCGCCCGCGGTGGGAGCAACGAACGCATACAGGTATTCCACGTTGATTGCATCCTTGGTGATTTCGTGGAGCAGTTCGCACAGACCGCCGTTGGCGTCGCTGATTTCAACGCCGATGACGTCGGTGACGTTCACGATCTTACCGGCTTCGGACAGAGCAC
>JAFTPW010000060.1:0-4435 GCA_017463075.1 Clostridia bacterium | reverse complement strand
GCTCGGCATGCGCAAGGCAATGGACTATATTCTGAAGAAAATTCCCGAAAATCCGATGGATCCCGCGCATCCGATGACGGTTATGTACACCGCTGACCGGAGGAACGGCGAAAAGCTCGCACAGCGGATCCGCGATGAGCTCGGAATCGACGTGCCGGATGACAGAATCGTCCCTGTCGGTGCGGCTGTTGGAACCCATATCGGACCGTACGCCTGCGCGATCGTCTATGTTGCAAAAGAACCGGAGAAAATCGGTTAAAAATTCATAGAAACTGTATTTACAAACGATTCCTGCCGTGATATAATAATCAGGTGAATGATTATTCAATTGAATCTAACCCCTTGGAGGAAAAGTATATATGAGCATCAAGATCGGCATTCTCGGCTACGGAAATCTCGGGCGGGGCGTGGAATGTGCCATCCGTCAGAACCCGGACATGGAGCTGGTGGGCGTATTTTCCCGCCGTGATCCTGCATCCGTGAAAACGTTCGGCGCAAAGGTGTACCACATCGACAGCGCGAAGGACATGACAAACGAAATCGACGTGATGATTATCTGCGGCGGCAGTGCGACCGATCTCCCGAAACAGACTCCCGAATTTGCGAAGCTGTTCAATGTTGTCGACAGTTTTGACACCCACGCGAAGATTCCCGAGCATTTTGCCGCAGTCGACGCATCCGCGAAGGAAACCGGCAATGTCGCTGTGATTTCCGTCGGCTGGGACCCGGGCATGTTCTCCGTGAACCGTCTGTACGGCGGCGCGATTCTTCCCGAAGGATGTGACTATACGTTCTGGGGCAAGGGTGTGAGCCAGGGACATTCCGACGCCATCCGCAGAATCGACGGTGTTCTCGACGCACGTCAGTACACGATTCCCGTTCCGGCGGCACTGGATGCGGTCAGAAGCGGCGAAGAACCGACCCTCACGACCCGCGAAAAGCACACCCGCGAATGCTTCGTCGTAGCGGAAGAAGGCGCGGATCTCGAACGCATCGAGCGCGAAATTGTCACCATGCCCAACTACTTTGCCGACTACGATACCACGGTTCACTTCATTTCCATGGAAGAACTCAAGCGTGACCACGCGGGCATTCCTCACGGCGGTGTTGTCATCCGCAGCGGCAGGACCGGACTGAACAACGAACACAGCCATATCATCGAATACAGCCTCAGGCTCGACTCCAATCCCGAGTTTACTTCGTCCGTGCTCGTTGCCATGGCGCGCGCCGCATACCGGATGAAGAGCGAAGGACAGAGCGGCTGCAAGACCATCTTCGACATTCCTCCGGCGTACCTGTCCCCCAAGTCCGGCGAAGAACTGAGAAAGACCCTTCTGTAAACAGAAACAATCCTCACAAACAAGTGGGGATTTTCTTTTTGTTAACAGGCTGTATGCAGATTATTCACAAAGCATTGCGGTAAACATGGTATGATAGTAAACAATCATCAACTATAAGACAGTGAGAAAATACCGATATGAATACTGCGAAAAAGGCATTCTGCCGAACTTTTCAGGGCGCATTCCACATGGCACTGCCCGTTCTGCCCTACCGGGAACCGGAAATTCTGGAGCTAGTGACCGCAATCGCGCCGTACCTCACCAAAAAGAGAATCCGCTCCGTTCTGCTCGTGACCGACAAATTCCTGCACGACAGCGGAATTACTGCGGAACTGGAACAGTCCCTGACGGAGGCAGGAATCCACTGCGCCGTTTACGACGGAACCAATCCCAACCCGACCGTGCAGAATGTTGAAGAAGCACTCGCGATGTACCGTGAAAACGGATGCCGCGGTCTGATCGCGTTCGGCGGCGGTTCTCCCATGGACTGTGCCAAGGCTGTGGGCGCGCGGATTGCGTATCCCCATTTCACCCTCGATCAGCTCAAGGGAACGCTCCGCGTACTTCTGCCCATTCCGACGCTCATCGCCATTCCCACGACCGCCGGCACCGGAAGTGAAGTCACTGTAACCGCGGTTATTACCGACAGCGAAAAGCACCACAAATATACGATGAACAGCTTTTCCCTCATTCCCAACGCCGCTGTGCTCGATCCCGAGGTGACCTACTCTCTGCCGCCTCATCTCACCGCATCGACCGGGATGGACGCGCTGACCCACGCAGTTGAGGCTTACATCGGCGGATCCACGTCGCAGGAAACCCGTCAGAAGGCACTCGAAGCCACGCACCTGATCTTCGGCAGCATCGAAACCGCATATGCGGAACCGACGAACCGCAAAGCGAGAGCGAACATGCTCCGTGCGGCATATCTTGCGGGCATCGCGTTCTCCAAATCCTACGTCGGATACGTTCACGCGGTCGCGCATTCCCTCGGCGGACAGTACAACATCCCTCACGGACTGGCAAATTCCGTGCTCCTGCCCATCGTGCTCGAGGACTACGGCGTCGCGATCCATCATCAGCTCCACAATCTCGCCATCGTCGCGGGTGTGGCATCCAAATCCGAACCTCACGCCGTCGCGGCAGGGAAGTTTATCAAGGCGATCCGCGATATGAACCGCCGCATGGGCATTCCCGAAACCCTTCCCGGCATTCTCGAAGGGGATATCCCCGAAATGGCGCGTCATGCGGACAAGGAGGCAAATCCGCTCTATCCCGTGCCCGTCCTCATGAACGCAAAGGAGCTGGAAAAGTTCTACTACAAGGTCGCGGACTGGAACAACTGAATCAAAGAAAAATGACTGATCGTAACAAATCAGCCATTTTTTGTTTGGATCAGATTTCTTTCAGACGTTCTTCCGCGAGCTTTCGGGTCTGTGAGTCAGAGTCGTGCAGAAGGTCTTCCGCGATACGAGCCGACAGCTTGTCGTATTTACGCAGAATCTCCGCCGCCTTTCTCCGGCAGTTCGGGCAGTGCGTGTCGTAAATCAACTCAACCAAGTGACTGTACGCATGCGGATCCTGCGGCTCGTCGTACATGCGGCTGTTCGTCAGCTGAAACGCGGTGTGATGACGGAGTCCGTACCGATCCTCGGGCAGACTGTGCAGAAGATCGGCCAGCGCGGCGTCGCTTTCTTCGGAGTAGGTATAGTTGTTCACCCAGTGCTCGATGGCATGAGCAGTCAGCGCTTCACGCTTCGCCTCATCCGGTTCTGTTTTCGCTTTGGCGAGCAGTTCATCCCGGTACGCGCGAACTGCCTGACTACGAAGCCGTGACACCGCACGCTGGAGATTCATCGCGGTGAGGTATCCGGGATACCCGAGCCCGAGATTGCATTCAAACTCCCGTGCCATCGAGATGATCTCGTCCGGTTCTCCCGGAAAGTCGATTTTCGCGAACATCGAGTACATCCGTCCGCGGCTTGTGCGGTTTTCCTCGTTCCGTGCGGTTGAGAGAAGTTTTTCAATATCTTCCGCTGTGCAGGATTCGTCAAAATACTTCCGGAACCGCATCGGATGCACATTGGCTTCCGCGGTCCGGCACATCTCGATGATGTCATCCATGGTGTATTCCGGAATCTGCGGACACTGAGTCGGTTCCGGGAGCTCTTCCGGCGGCAGTTTTCCGAGCGCGCGGCCGAGATACTCCCGTTTTCTCTCCACCCAGTCCGCTTCATTCGAGTCCTTGTCTTCGATGCTGTCGTAAAGCTCGTTCAGGTGGTTTTCGAGATACGCCAGCGTTTCCTCAGCGAGCGGATGATTACGGTTTGCAAGAATCATGTTCACCGAGTGCGCGAAATCGTCGGGAGTCACAGCATTCGTCCACGCGGACCGCCAGCTCTGGAGCATGAGGATGTTCAGAATGTGCTCACGGGTGTTTTTTACGCCTTTTTCATCATAGAGCGAGAGCAGATCCATGACATACTCCGTTCTCGGTTCATCGCACTGGATATCGAGCCGCTGATCCTTCACCGCCGCTTTGAGGATGAGATCGACGTATTCGTCCCGCACGCTCGGGTGCATTCCCTTGAGCATCCGCCATGCGCCGCCGTGTCCCATTTCGATGAAGCGTTCGAGATTCTGCCGCTGATGGTCACGGCTCTGCTGAATCCACGAGTCCCCGGTGAATTCGTCAAAGCTGTACGTGACGCTTTTGCAGGGGAAGCGGAATCCGGCGCGGATGCTGTGGCACTCTTCTGCGGGAATGAATGCATAGAGCTGATACACCCCTGTTTTGAGGTTGTATTTGCAGGAGTCGAGATCGTAATCCACCGCATCCATGGGATAGCCGTCCGGGATGACGGTGTCATGAATCCGGATTTCCGCCTGTCCGGTGGAGAGAAAGCGGTCGGTTTCGTTCGGTTCGCGGTTCGGCATGACAATGATGCTCTCCATTGACAGGATGAAGTCCCCGTTTTCGTACCGCACCGACTGCACCACGGCTTCTTGCAGTAGCACGGAGGAATGATCGTCATTGTTGTTGTTGGTGTGTGTTTCTATAATTGTGTATTTGGTACTCATAATTTCCCTCATAT
>JAFTPW010000059.1:0-4197 GCA_017463075.1 Clostridia bacterium | reverse complement strand
GAAAAGGCGTATGCGTGGACGATTGCACAGGTCAAGAGCATACTGAAAGACGAAACCTATATCGGCAACACCATCCACTATCGGCAGACGAATATTTCCTACAAGAACAAAAAGCGGGTTCGCAAGCCGGTTGAGGAACAGATGCGCATCGAAGGTACACAGGATGCAATCATCTCCAAAGAAGTGTTCGATCAGGTTCAGGAGCAGATTGCCAGTCGCCGACGTGAACAGAAAGACGGAACAACGCAGATTTTCGCCGGACTGGTCAGATGTGCCGACTGTGGCTGGTCGATGAGCTTCGGGACGAACAAAAACAACGGCAAGCCGTACAGCTACTTCAACTGTACTTCATACTGCCAGCATGGGAAGAAATTCGCAGCCTGCACCGCCCACTATATCCGCTACGATGTTCTGTATGACTATGTGCTGTCCAGAATCCAGTATTGGGCAGGACAGGCACAGATCAGCGAGGACAAGCTCCTGCAAAGACTTCTCAACGCCGGAGATAAGGAACGGATGAATACCAGCAAAAAGCGTTCTTCTGAGCTGGCAAAGGCGGAGAAACGGAAGTCCGAGGTTGACCGTCTGTTCATGCGGCTGTACGAAGACTGGACATCCGGCAGAATCACGGAGTATAACTTCAACATGATGTCGCAGAAGTATCAGGCGGAACAGCATGAGTTGGACGAAAAGATTCAATCACTCAGAACTGAACTTGAATCCACCAGACAGACCGAAGCGGATGCCGCGAAGTGGATTGAGCTTGTCAGGCAGTATGCACATCCGACGGAGCTGACGGCAGAATTGTTTAACACACTGATTGAGAAGATTGTGATTCATGAGTCTGTCAAGGGTGAAGACGGTACGAAAGAACAGGAGATTGAGATTTTCTACCGCTTTATCGGGAAAATTGAGTAAAATGATAAATATATCTTTAGCTATGTGATACGGATCTCTCCCACTTCGATACCGCCTGTGCCGTCACGCCGATTGCCGATGCCAGCTCATCCTGTGTCACGTCGCGTTCCCGTCTCAGTCTGCGGATTGCGCCGCCGATGTTCAGTTCCATAAATTACCTCGTGTTTTTGAATTCAAGAGCTCCTGTTGACGGTAGTATATCACAGAATCCCGCGCTCCGCAATAGACGCGTCCGCCACAGGAGTAAACGATGCGTTGTTATTTTCGAGAATCCGTTGTCCGCTTCGGTTGTTCGCGGTGTTTTCGACTCTCCATTCCGTGGATTTTTCCGCATCTGCATCCATTGATTCCACGCATGGTTTGGTGTATAATGAAATCACAAAAGGAATTCCACAGTTCACAGACCGCGGTTTGAATCACACAACTGACAGGAGAATTTTTATGTCCGTATTATCCGAAACCATCATCAGCCTGCGCAAAGCCGCAAACGAGACGCAGAACGATCTCGCGGACGCGCTGGGCATTTCCAACCGAACCGTTTCCAAATGGGAAAACGGCGAAAGCGAGCCGGACTGCCGGTATCTGACCGAACTGGCGCGGCATTATCACACAACCGTCGACAATCTGCTCGGCTATGAAGCGGAACCGAAATCCGACAAGCCCGCCACCAACGAAGAAGGAGCAAACGCCTGCTTCCGGGAAATTTTCGAAGCCACACGCCGTCTGACCGCTGTGTTCTCCGCGAATTTCAAATCCGTTTACCGCCCGGATGATGACGGCACGCCCCAGATTCCCGACAGAATTCCCGAGCTTCAGGGATGCCGCGACACCGGTGTGACCTCATCCCGGATCATCTCCCGTGTAGTCTGCACCGATGACAACAACATCGCCTACACGCTCATGACAAACAAGGCAAACTACCGCTGGATGCACGACGATGCGGAAAAGCTCGCGGATTTCTTCAGGGCGCTGTCCGATCCGCGGCTGATTAAGCTGGCACACATGATGTACAATCCCGCCTTCCCCGATGCGTTCACCCCGGAATTTGCCGCCGAAAAATGCGGATGCACCGCCGAAGAAGTCATTCCCCTGCTCGAGCGGATGTCCTGGACCAAGAGTACCGTGGAGCTTGAGGAAGGCGAGGCATTGATCTACCGTCTCCAGCCCGATCACGTCATGCTGGTAATTCTCGCGCTTGCCCACGAAGCCACCATCGAAGACTACTCCAGCTGCGGCAGCTTCAACGGCACAGTCGCCCCGATTCTTGACGAGGAGGTGCAGGCATGAGCTTCGCTGAAAACATCAAACAATACCGCACTGCCGCAAATCTGACGCAGGAGCAGCTCGCATCCGCCGTCGGAATCAGCGCACAGGCCGTTTCCAAGTGGGAGACGAACGAATCCCTCCCGGACACAGCACTCCTTCCCGACATTGCCGATGCACTGAACGTCACCATCGACGAGCTGTTCGGACACACACCGAAGTCCATGGACGCCGTTTACCGTACCCTTGCCGCACAGATTCACGGCAAATCCGATCCCGAATCCGTCAGGAAGCTGTTTGACACTACACTCTCCGCGTTCCGTTCCGCATTCAGTCTGAATCCGGTGCCGGAGCTGAAAGGCGTCCGCAATGACCGCAGGGTTGTATCACCCGATGACGAGGACATCGACAGCCGCAAATTCGACATTGTTACATCCGACTACTGCATTGTCAGCGATCCCGGCATTGCGCAGGCGTATGAATCGAAGTATTTCCCGTACGTGTCCATCCTCATGGAACCGGAGGACGGGTACAAAACCATCCTCGACAGCAAGCTCGCGTGGGATTTCATCCATGCCATCGGCGACGAGGACGTGATGAAGTGCATCCGCTACATGCTGACTCGGAACGAATCCTTTGAAATGGAGGCGTCCCTCTTCCTCAAGCGCACCGGAATCGATCCCGCGCGGAAGGACGAAGTCTTCGCAAAGCTGGAAACGCTCCGCTGTCTCAAAACGGAGACCATCGAAATCAACGGTCAGCCGCGTGAGATCGCCGTCCACTGGCGCGGTCACATGGCGCGCAGACTCCTTCCCTTCTTCGCAGCCGCGTATGCCGCATCCACCGTCAATTTCGGCAACGGTCGCGGCACCGGCGTCTTCACCAAATCTCTCGCATAACAAAAACACAGCGTGTATCGTGAAATTTCCCGCGATATGCGCTGTTTCTGTGTACAAAGCCGGTGTTTTATGGTATAATAAAGAAAAATCACATCAAAGGTAGTTTATGAAAACATTACTCCGCGTGATTCTCTGGGCGGCAGTGATCGGATGGATGGCGCTGATTTTCTCGTTCTCCGTGGAAACAGCGGCAGAATCGACCGAAACCTCCGGCGGATTCATCGAATTCTTCATGGCGAAGTGGATTCCCGGTTTCACGGAGCTGACCGACGCCGAGCAGACCTCGAAAATCGAATCCGTGACGTATTTCGTCCGCAAATCCGCGCATTTCGTTGTCTTCGCCGTGCTGGGATTCCTAACCTGCGCCGCGCTGTGGAGCTGTGACGTCTCCGTGAAGCGTGCGTTTCTCCTTGCCGCCGTGATCGGTGCGCTGTATGCCGTCTCGGACGAGGTGCATCAGGTCTTTGTCCCCGGACGCGCCGGCATGATCCGGGATGTAATCCTCGACACCTGCGGCGTTGTGACCGGATCCGGTGCGATGACCCTCGTGCGGCTGATCGTCAAAAAAATCAAACACAAATCCTTTAGCGGGAGGTAATTATGGCATTATTTGAAGTGAATTTCTTCTCCGAAGTGCTGGGGATGGGGATGTCCATGAACGTGGTGATTCCTCAGAAAACCCGCGGCAACATCGGCGTGACGGAGGGTGAGACGGGTGAGAGAATTCCCGTGCTCTGGCTCCTCCACGGCATGAGCGACGACCACACCACATGGCTCCGGCGCACATCCATCGAACGGTACGCGGAAGAAAAGGGCCTCGCCGTCGTCATGCCTACCACGTACCTCGGCTGGTACACCGACATGTACACCGGCTACAACTACCGCACCTTCATCGGTGAGGAACTGCCGAAGATTGTGCGCAATATGTTCCCTGCCCTCTCCGACAGACGCGAGGACAACTACATCGCGGGCAACTCCATGGGCGGCTACGGATCGCTGGCACTGGCGTTCACCTATCCCGAGCAGTACGCAATTGCGGCTCCGCTGTCCGGTGTGTCCGATCCGCGCTGGCTTTACTATCACAAGAACACGGAAAAGACCTATTTCACCGACATTT
>JAFTPW010000058.1:0-5275 GCA_017463075.1 Clostridia bacterium | reverse complement strand
CGTAAAATCACGTTTTTCTTCCGGCGATGCTGCGGGAGCATAAATCCAATATGCCTTCCCCCGCAGGTATAAACGATTTCAGATAGCCGAACGCGATGGGGAAGGTGGCGCGATTTTTGCCAAAAAATCGTGACGGATGAGGCGAGAACCTTCCCATCCGGCGAGAACCTTCCCATCCGGCGAGAACCTTCCCGTGCGGCGAGAACCCGGATGAGGCGTGTGATAAGACTGCGGTACATGCACACCTCCCTATTGACAACCGCACACATCTGTGATATACTGTATATACACCTGCAAATCACATCACAACACAACACAGGAGGAACCCCACATGAAACAGAACGAAGGAAAACTGCCGCGCATTCCCGACGCGGAGCTCGATGTCATGCTCATTCTCTGGGAAAACGAAAAGGACGGCGTCTATCAGCCCTCGCGGATTCTTGACGTTTACCGCGGCATGCAGAAGGTACGCCCGTGCACCCGTTCCGCGATCCACAGCCTCATCGAACGGCTCAGCACGCGCGGATACGTCAGAATCGACATGATTACCGACGGCCCCATCCCGTACAAGCTCCTCACGCCCCTTGTTTCCGAGGCGGAATACCGCGAAGCCGAAAGCGAAAACTTTGTCGGAAAGGTCTGCCGCGGAAGCTGGAAAACGCTCATCGCGACTCTTGTCGATAACGGCACCATAGGCGACGGGGACATCGACGAAATCGAACGTCTCCTGAAGGGCGGTGAACGGGATTGACCCGACTCCTGTTGTCCGCAGCGGAGATTACCGTGTCCATGACCGCAGTGATTTTTCTGCTGCTCATGCTGAACCGGGCAGCAGGTGCGCGATTTACCGCGAAATGCCGTTACATTCTCTGGTGCGTCGTCATTTTACGGCTGGCAATCCCGGTCGGCGCACCGTTTTCCGCATCCCTCATCCGGGTGGAAGTCCCCGATCCCGCCGTCATTACGATCGATGCGGATTCAGCGGACGCGCCGGAAACGTCAGCACCCGATCCGGTGACGGAAACCTCCGCTGTGCCGGAAAAAACCTCCATGACGGAAACCGGATTTACCCAGGCAGAACCGGATGCATCGTCTCATGTGAAGCCTGCTGAAACCGTGAGCACACCATTGAGGGAACCCGAACCTGCTGAAACCGAAGGGGAACCCGTGTCCGTTCCGGTATCCATGCCTGCCGAAACCGAAGACGGCATCGGATTCACACCCGCGCGGGACATGCTCGTGCCGGAAATGCCGGAGGAGACCGCGAAGAGACCCGTGAACCTGCCGGATACCGGGACCTTGCTCGATCTCAGCACGATCGTATGGCTGACGGGAGCGGCGGGATTTTTCCTCACGCACTGGATTCAGCATGCCGTCACCGTCGCGTCCCTGCGCAGAAGCCGCCGCACCGTGTCCCGCGAAATGCACGGGATGTACGGTGAGATGTGCTCGCTCTGCCGTGTGAAGAAACGTCCGAACCTGTACGCGAGCGCGGAAATCACCAGCCCGATCCTCTTCGGGTACTTCCGGCCGTGCATTCTGCTCCCGCTGAACGTGAACGATCCCGAAAAAGCGGCGGGCATTCTCCGGCATGAGCTGACGCACTGGAAACGCGGGGACTTGTGGATCAAGCTCGCGTGCCTGACTGCGCAGTCGCTGCACTGGTTCAATCCGATGGTGCATCTTGCCGCCGGACGGTGCGCGCGCGAAATGGAGCTGTCGTGCGACGAAGCGGTTCTGGACGGACTCGGCGAGCGGGAACGTCAGGCGTACGGGCTCATCATGCTCGACGTCGTGCGCTTCTGCCGGAGCCGACAGACCGGACTCACCACGCAGTTCAATCCGAAGCGGAGCGTCGTGCGGGAACGGTTTGAAAACATCCTCGACATGCGGCGCAAAAACCGCGGCCCGGCTCTGATCGCGATGGTCACCGCCGTGTGCCTGTGCGTCCCGATGATCGTCTCGTGCACGGTGCGGAGCGAAGCGGATTTTACACCCGACGCGGTGAATCCTGCCGAACCTGCCGCTGAGAAAACCATCGGAACCCACATGCCCGCCGGGGAAGAACGCGTTGTCCTCGGTGCGGCATACAAGAAAGCAAAAACAGCCGCCGAAGCCGGTCAGAAGATGCTTGACACATGCCGCATCGAATACGGCGATTTTCTCGACACCGTCGCGGCGTACGGAAAGAGCATGGAGAAGCTGAACGTGCCGGCGGCGATATCCGATGACGCAGATCAGCAGCGCGAAACGGCGGAAAAGGCACGGCTCCTGCGCGCGGAAATCAACCGGAGCATCGCGTACCTGAACGAAACCGTACCGGGTGCGCTGTTTGCAAACGACGGGCTGACCGTGACCCTGCCTGCGGATGTGCTCGGACGCGCCGTGATGCTTCCCGGGGACGGGGATTCCGTTTTCGCCGTCGGGTACAGCTATGACGCCGATGAGAACGCTGTGCGCGAGATTTTCCGGATCGAGCGTTACCCTGCCGACGGGCTGACTCCGGTGAATCCGGATGCCGACATGTTCTATTTTGCATGGGACGGCTGGTATTTCTACGCCCTCACCCACCCGTGGTACGTGCAGAATGAGCTCCGCGACGCGTGCTTTGCGCATATCCGGTCGAATTTCGTCCTCGCCAACGACGGGGTCTACGCCATGTCCGACAGCCGCGTGCGAACGATCACGGATACGCTTGCGTCCGCGTCGTACGAAACCTGCCTTGAAAACATGAAAAGCGGCATCTGGGCGCCGTCCGTGGTGATTCATTCCGACGTCGTCCGTTCCATGAGCGCGAAGCTCGTCAACCGCGTCATCGAATACCTCGGAGACGGCAAACCGGTCGGCGGCATCACCGTCACGGGCGCACAGCTCGACGGCGTCACGTCGGAAAGCATCACGCTGACCCTGCCGGAAGGAGCCGGGCTGCCCGAACCCGTTTCCGCACAGGATGTGAATTCGTATTTCGTCCACAACCGCTATGACCCCGAAGACTGCTCCTGCCTGATCCCGATGGACGAGGAGTATGTGCTCAGCATCCGGTTCCTGTTCCGGGAAAACGCGCTCCGCATTACACGGATGGAGATTCTGCATCAGTCGGAGCTGCCCGCGCTTGACAGGAATACCCCGTCGGCTGAGCTGTACGCGATGTATCACGCAGGCAAGCTGACGCAGACGGAGCTTCTCTCCTATCCCGCCGTGCACGCGGACATTTCCCGGATCGCGGAGGAAGTTTTCCTCGGGCTTGACGGGACTGCGCCGAAGATGAGCACGATCCGCGACTGGTTCACCGGCTATCCCGACGGCACGATTGAGCTGATCGCGATTGTTTCGGGCGATACCGATGTCTCCGTCCGGATGGAAATCGGGGACGGCATGGAGCTTGTTTCCTCGGATACCGGCAGGCGTGAGGACATTGCGGTCTCCTACAAGGCACTGTACGATCTCTACGCATCCGGCGCGATTACCGAGTACCGGTTCTACGACTCTCCCGACGTGCAGATCATGGTCGCGGAGATGTTCAGCACGGTTTTTGACGCTCTCCGACGCGGGGAAGACGCAAACGCCCTCTGGAACACGCCCGGATTCACGCCGCCCGCAGTCCTTCCCGAAGGCATCACAATCAAGGGGAATATGACGCGGGACATGTACATCAACAACAATCGTGAAATCTGGATCAGCTGCCCGGCGTACGATACGGAGCGGATTCAGATCAACCCGGAATGCCACCTGCAAATCTGGTACGAAATCACCGCTGGCGGACTCCGACCGATTTCGTCCATGATCTACGAGCCGCATATCCGTTACAGCACCGAACCTCTTGGTCTGAGTATCCTCTATCCGGATTACGTGAACGGAAAGCGGGAAATGGAGGAGCTGATAGGGCAGAGGGACGTGCAGACGAATCTTCTCGCGCTGTACCGGAGAGCATGCACGTCGCTGAAGGAGGCTGGATTTGACGCAATTCTTCCGGCGGACATGTTCCGGATGATCTCGACCACCGCGCGGATTCCGGAGTACGTCGCGTACACGGCACAGGGCACATGGGCAGTCTGCGTGACAAGCGGCGGCAAAATCCTCGAGATCGGGTTTGAAATCCGCACCGACGGCACACCGCGCACGGAAATCACGACGATCACCCTGCTCGAATCCGGGAAAACCGACCGCACGCTCCTGCTTCAGGCGGATGTAAACGGCATGACACGCCCCTGCGCCGTGACGATTCCGGCAGATCATCCGTACAGAACGGCGGAAATTGCCTCACTGGCGGAAGCAAGAGGCATTCTCGCCCTCACGCACGGCACCGATGTGACCTATACCGACATCGCTCTCACCGGCGAAACCGGCGGTGTGATGTGGTTTGAGGCGGAGTGAATTTCATGCCTCATCCGTCAGCGCAGCTGCTTTACCTACCGTAGGGACCGGAGTCCCCGACGGTCCTAAAACGTAAAATTTTACGGGATGATATTTTGTAATCTAAATCGATTTATACCAATATCATTTTTTACATATCGTTATTTTGTGGACCGTCGGGGACGCCGGTCCCTACCGAGGTTGGGAGCGATGAACGGATATGCATACGAAATTTTCCGTTAATCCCTTACCCCAAATCCCCCAAGCCGGATTGACAGATCCGCGGATTCGTATTATAATGGAAGAAAAAATCATGCTGAGGTGATTCTATGTTCCGTTTCCAATCCGATATCCGCGATCTCAATTCCGGCTTTGCTTTTGACTGCCGCTCCGCGCAGGACAGCCGTGCTCATCTGAAAGCCGCGTTCATCTGCGTCGATTTCCCGAACAAGCCTGCTGAAAACTCCGCGCATCCCGAGCCGTCGTTTTTCTACGATCTTCTCGCCGCCGACGGACTGCGGGTGTTCGACGCGATCTCCTACGGCAGACTGAAGCTCGACGTGACCCTGTTTGACAAATGGTTCACGATGCCGAAGAACGACGACGACTACGGCATGGAGCGCGTCATCACGTACGAAACCCACGCAAACTACATCCGCGACGCGATTGATGTGTCCGCCGACGAGGTCGATTACGACGCGTTTGACATTCTCTACATCGTGCCGGTTCACGGAAGTGCCGTGCCGTATTCGCCGACGATGTGCAATAAGGACTGGCCGATTTGCGGGAAGAACGGGAAGGGATGCGGCTCCGTTGTGACGTTCGGGGCTGACATGTACTTCCGCCGCGGCAAGCTCCTCGCACACGAAACCTGACACATCCTCGGACTGTCCGATCTCTACACCTACGACGTCCCCGAAGG
>JAFTPW010000057.1:0-5714 GCA_017463075.1 Clostridia bacterium | reverse complement strand
GCTTCGTCCGCCAGCTCGTCCGATGTTTTCACAACCCCGTTTTCGTCCGGGACAAGCCTGTGCGCATCCTTCATCCGGCGGAACCAGATCAGCTGACGCTTTGCGTAATGGCGCGTTGCCAGCTTGATCTCGTCTGCGGCGGTCTCCAGTGTGCAGTCCCCCGCGAAGTACGGCAGAAATTCCTTGTACCCGATTGCCTGCGCCGCGGTCTGGCTGATTTTCCTGCCGGTGCACAGCAGATTCCGCGCTTCTTCGGGCAGGCCTTCGTTCATCATGATGTCAACCCGCTTCTCGATCCGGCTGTACAGGAGCGCGCGGTCGGCAAAATCGAGGATGAACACCGTGTCGTCGTACGGGATCTCGCCGGAAATCTGCTCGCGGTCGGTCTCGGTTTTCGTCTTCCCGGTCGTCTCGTACACCTCAATGGCGCGGACAACCCGTTTGACATTATTCGGATGAATCGCGTCAGCCGCATCGGGGTCAAATTCAGCGAGCCGTGCGTGGAGTGCGTCATTCCCGTGCTCCTCAGCGAAGCGGTAGAGCTCCTCGCGCAGTGCGTCATCCCGTTCCCCTTCGGCGTAGGATGAAATCCGCATCAGGGAGTCGTGGTACATCCCCGTGCCGCCGCAAAGAATCGGAATCTTCCCGCGAGATGCGATGTCTGCGATGACTCCGGACGCAATTCTCGCATAATCGGCGGCAGAAAACTCGTCCTCCGGCTCAACGATATCGAACATGTGATGCACGACGCCGTCTCGTTCTTCAAGCGTGGGAGTCGCCGTGCCGATGTCCATGCCCCGGTAAAGCTGCATGGAGTCGCAGGACACGACCTCACCGCCGAGACGTTTTGCAAGCGCGATGGCGAGACCCGTTTTCCCGGACGCCGTCGGTCCGAGGACGGATATGGTTTTGATTTTGGTCATAGTAGTTGGTACTGCTTTCGTGTGGTTTTGTGGGGTGGTTACGGGAATCTCACGGCTTTGACGCTGCCGCGTTGTGCAGGGGAGGATATTAATCAGAAAAAACCGATGTCTGCCAGCCTGACGTCACCCTTTGTCATTCTGAGGGCGGGTTATCCTGTAAATAAAAGTCCAACGTCCTGCCCGAAGAATCTGTGCATGTCCTACTCAAGTCAGTATATGTCCGTGGTTGTCTTGATTTTTCGGCTAAAGAGTACTCACTCCCGTTCATAATGAACAGTTTGCAGACATTTCATTTATGCATATCGTTCATTATAGGCGTTCGTGAGTATCCTGCATCTGAATAGTATGGAATACCACGGACATTTGCCGATCTGTACCGGACATGCGCAGATTCTTCGGGCACGAGGTACGGTTAGAATCAGAAGCGATTTTCGCCCTCTGAATGACAAAGAGGAGCGTTTGGCTTGCTGACATCAGAAATACCATAAATCATTAACACTGGAGTATTCTTCCTTCATTCAATAAACATGGCGTCCCCGAAGGAGAAAAACCGATACTCCTCCTTCACCGCCGTTTCGTATGCGTGCATGATCGTCTCGCGGTCTGCCAGCGCCGATACCAGCATCAGGAGCGTGCTCTCGGGCAGGTGGAAGTTCGTGATGAGCGCGTCGACCATCTTGAACCGGTAGCCGGGATAGATGAAAATGCCGGTGTCCGTGTCGACCGGGTGCAGGATGCCGTCCTCTGTGGATGCGGATTCGAGCACGCGGCACGACGTTGTTCCGACTGCGATGACCCGTCCGCCCGCCGCTCTGCGCTCGTTGATGAGCTTCGCCGATTCCTCCGTGACCCGGATGTACTCCGCGTGCATTTCGTGGTCGGCGATCTTGTCCTCCTTCACCGGGCGGAATGTGCCGAGCCCGACATGCAGCAGCACCGGGACGATTTCGCAGCCCTTTCCGCGGATTTTCTCCATCAGCTCGGGCGTGAAGTGCAGTCCAGCGGTCGGTGCAGCGGCGGATCCGGCAGTCTTTGAGTACACCGTCTGGTACCGCTCGGGGTTTTCCAGTTTCTGGGTGATATACGGCGGCAGGGGCATCGTTCCGAGAAGATCGAGCGCGGCAAAAAAGCTGTCGGCACCACGCTTCACTTCAAATTTCACCACGCGGCATCCGCCTTCGATCACGTCAAGCACGCGCGCTTCCATGATGCCGTCGCCGAAGCCGATCACGTCACCGGGTTTCGCACGTTTGCCGGGTCCCGCGAGCGCTTCCCACGTGTCGTTCTCACGCTGTTTGAGCAGGAGAAGCTCGACGGGCGCAGTGGATTCGGTGGGCACGGCTTTTCCGAGATCGGCGTCGTACCGGAGGATGCGGTGCCCGATGATCCGCGCGGGAATCACACGGGTATCGTTGACGACGAGGGTGTCGCCGGGCTTGATGTAGTCGAGGATGTCGCGGAAAATGCGGTGCTCAATCGAGCCGTCGTGCCGGTGCAGAACCATCAGACGGGACGAATCGCGGGGCTCGGCAGGCGTCTGCGCAATCCGCTCCTCGGGCAGGTTATAGAAAAAATCCGAAAGACGCAGTCCGGTCTCCGGGAGGGTATTCTTGATCATGTCTGTTCTCCGTTTGTTGTATTGACAAAATCCCGCGTCCGTGATATGATACAGGTACAGGATTTGTAGTTCTGGCATAGAATGGAATTGAGGGAAGAAGGAAATTGAGGGAAGAAGGAAGAGGGAATCGGGAATAGGTGAAGGCTGGCGGTGGAGTTTGCCGGGTGATGGATGGTTTGGATGCGGCAATTTCGTCGGGAGATCAGTCGCACGTTGATCTGGCTGACATGCGGTTCGATGCAGACTGTTCTGCGGGAAATCAGTCGCACGTTGATCTGGCTGACATGCGGTTCGATGCGAATTTTTCGTCGGGAGATCGATGATCTCCCCTACTGGAATTGTACGTAGGTGCCTCATCGGGAACGTCAGCCGTAATCGAGCCAATCTTCGATTCAGGATTCACATCCGTAGCTGAACTAATAGCGGTTTCAGTAGGGGAGATCATCGATCTCCCGCAGAAATTGCCGAAAATTTCGCATCCAACCATCCGTCAGCCGGCGAATTCCACTGCCAACCTTCACCTCTTCCTTATTCCCTCTTCCCTATTCCCTTTATTATATCTCACCTTCGTCCCGTTTTCAACCTTTTTCCGAAAATATTGCAGGAGAAGCCTATGCCAACGAAAAAATCACGCAAAATTCCGTTCCGCGGGGCGGGTTGTGCGCTTGTGACGCCTTTTACGTCGGGTGCAATCGATTCGGACGCCCTCGCGCGGATGATCGAATTCCAGATCGGCGGCGGGACGGATGCGATCGTTCTGCTCGGCACGACCGGGGAATCCCCCGCAGTTGAGACCGACGAGCGGCAGGAGATGATCGCGTTCGCGGCAGAGAGAATTGCCGGTCGGGTTCCGCTCATCGTCGGATGCGGCTCCAATTCTACCGCGCATGCCGTGTTTCTCACCAGACTCGCGTGTCAGGCGGGTGCGGATGCCATTCTCTCCGTCACGCCGTACTACAATAAGACAAACGAAGACGGTCTCGTCCGTCACTTCACCGAAATCGCCGACGCGTCGTGCTGTCCCGTGATTCTGTACAACGTTCCGTCGCGGACAAATGTCGATATCCCGCTGACGGTGTATGAAAAGCTGTCGGCGCACGAAAACATCGCGGGTGTGAAGGAGTCGTCCGGATCGATGACCCGTGCCGGTGAGATTCTCGCGCACACAGATCTCGCCCTGTACAGCGGAAACGACGGCGACAACGTTCCTCTGCTCGCGCTGGGTGCGTCCGGGGTGATTTCCGTCCTCGCGAACGTGATGCCGGAGACGGTCTCCCGGATGTGCACCGCCGCATTCGCCGGGGATTTCGCGACCGCATCACGGCTTCAGACAGAGACGGCGGATCTTGTGCGCGCGCTGTTCTCGGACGTGAATCCCATCCCCGTGAAAGCCGCGTGCGCCGCAATGGGGTTATGCGAAGGAGACTTACGCCTGCCGCTGGTTCCGCTGGATGAAGCGAAGCGGATGCGGCTTGTGCAGGCGATGAAATCCGCGGGCATCTGGGTGGACGGGTGACGGGGTGTCGCGCCTCATCCGGGTTCACGCCTTTATCGGGGTTCTCGCCTCTATCGGGGTTCTCGCCTCATCCGTCACGGATTTTCAATCCGCGCCACCTTCCCCACCGCGTTCGGCTATCTGAAATCGTCAATACCTGCGGGGGAAGGCTTCTTTGATTTATGCTCCCGCAGCATCGCCGGAAGAAAAACGTGATTTTACGATAAATCAAACCCAAAACACCCGTAGGACTGCGGGACGAACAACCCAAGAAGCCTTCCCCTGCACGCACGGAAAATTTCGGCTTCACAAACGCGATGGGGAAGGTGTCACGAAGTGACGGATGAGGCGTGAACCACCTCTTCCCTATTCCCTCTTCACTATTCCTTCTCTATTCTTTCCCGTCTTGGAGGTACACTATGCTCACACCAGGTCTTGTCACTGTAACGTTCCGCAAGTTCGGCATCCCGAAAATCTGCACCACTGCATCCGCCGCGGGGCTTTCCCTGCTCGAATGGGGCGGAGATGTCCACGTGCCGCCGATGGATGAGGGTGCCGTTTCCCGCGCGAAATCCTGCTCGGCTGCGTGCGGACTCACCATCGACACCTACGGCTCGTACTACCGCTGCAATGGCACGGATGAGGACATCGACGCCGTCGTCACAACCGCGCATTCGCTCGGGGCGAAGAATCTACGCGTCTGGGCTGGCACACGGGGAAGCGCTGACACCGATGCATCCATGCGGCGTGACGTCACGGACAATCTCCGGCGTGTGTGCGTCTCTTCGGCGAAGTTCGGCATCACCGTCAGTCCCGAGTTCCACGGCGGCACGATCACCGACCACTTTGAGAGCGCAGTCCGGCTGGCGCATGATGTGGGCGAGGACAACCTGAGACTCTACTGGCAGCCGAATCAGTTCCGGGATCTCAGCTACAATCTCAGCGCTCTGGAAGCCGTACAGCCGTTCTTATCCAACGTACATGTGTTTGCATGGGCAGGGCATGATAAGTTCCCTCTGGAAGCCGCAGAGAGCCCGTGGAGGCAGTATATCGAGAGGATTGCGGCGGACGGACGGGATCACGGCATGCTGCTCGAGTTTGTGTGTGATGACACGGAAGAACAGCTGTACCGCGATGCGGAGACATTACGCCGGTGGCTGGGGTGAAACCGGCTGACAGCTGCCGTTCGTTCCCTTCGTAGGGACAGGCGTCCCCGACTGTCCTGAATATCTTTTCCAACAAGAGTGCGTGAAAGCGTGCTCTTTTTTTATCGCATCAGCCTGCGCAGGAGAGCGGCATGGTCGGCGTATTCGGGCTTCTGTGCCTCCGCGGGATTGCGGTGCAGGAACTCCGACGCCATGGCAAGTGCGGCGGGAAACGAAAGCGGTGCGATTGCGCGGATCGTGCGGTACTCCTCCTCCGTGAGCCGGACATTCCCGTATTTCCCGTACATCTTCTTCTCCTTTACTTCTTCCCTCACCTCTTCCCTCTTCCCTATTCCCTCTTCCCTCACCTCTTCCCTCACATCTGTTCCTTCTTCCTTCTTCTCTCCGTCAGGTTGGTTTTTTACGCCCCTGTTATTAACACTCATGTGATTGGAGATAGAGTTATTCTCTTTTAACTGGTTAAGGATAGATTGTTTATTGTTTATGTTATTATTGTTTATATGATTAATATT
>JAFTPW010000056.1:0-2818 GCA_017463075.1 Clostridia bacterium | reverse complement strand
TGTCAGCATTGTTTTTCCGAAAGGCATATTCAGACACATTATGCATAAAAATCCCAACGGAATCAGGACAAGCAAGTTACTGCAAACCACACTTACCACGGTATCGACATTGATCGTGCTGCTCATGAGCCTGTCATAATAGGTATTGTATGTATCAAACGGTATAAAATTCACATGATACCGGATATGGCTCAGAAGATTGCGTCCGATCTCAAGATTGTTGAGCATAAAAGCAAGATTGCGGAACACGCTCAGATACAGCAGAGCAAGTCCGTACACTCCGAACAACACTTTGACAATGCGGCTGCGGGTTACAATCCCTTTCATTTCGATTTCCTCCAATTGCATTCATTTACGTATATAGTATAGCACAATCAACACATCGCATGCAATGAGCGTAATTAACAATTTTCCCGAACTCCGTTTGTACATCATGCAAAAAGCGCATCCGTGAGAGAAAAACTCAAAGATGCGCTTTTTCATTTTCACGGATAAATCGGCAGACTCTCACCGGTTTCGGTGTCGTACCGGAGGTAATACCCCACTCCGCTTGTGTTGCTGATGTTCCGGTTGACCACACCGTGCACGGCAAGAATCACATACCGTCCGTCCACCACAGCGGCGGCGTTCATGAATCCGGCATCCGGCGGGCATTCCGGCAGCGCCACTGATTCACGCTCCCCGGTGAAAATGTTCGTTTTATTCATAACAAGCCCAGTCTGCCTGCTCCGGATGACGCCGCCTTCTTCCCACTCCTCCTGCAAAGTCTCTGCCGTCCAGATCCAGCCGTCCGCGTAGTACAGGATTTCCTCATCCGAACGGTACACGTGCGTCTCAGCCGCTTCTCCGGTGTACAGCAGAAAGTGCGAGCCTGTACCGTACATGTCCGCACATTCCGCGAGGTGATATCCGTCCGCGTCATCGGTCAGCGGCACCTTCACCTCCGGAATCACCACAGGATTCTCGTTCTCCAGATCCGTCAGCACCCACGCCTCCTGCGGTACATCCTTCCAGTATGCACTCTCGTTGAAGAAGCCGTAGTAGTTCCAGATCTGCCCATCCGCAATGATGAGGTTCGTGTAGCCGAGGTACAGCCCGAGATCCTCCGGCACGTTTTTCCCGTTCAGCTTCATGCGGTACAGGTGCGTTTCCGTCACAAGATCGCCGTCGTCCTCCCGGATTTCCGTGCCCGCGTCGTCGTAGGCAGGAGCTTCCGCGTAGTAGTAGAGATACCCGTCAGCGGCGGCAAAATCAATGTCAAGCATATTCAGCCGGGTCATGCTTTCGTGATGCACAAGCTCCGTCAGCGTGCCGGTTTTGAGATCATATCTGTTCACCCCCAGCGCCGAGCCGTCCATTTCGACGTATCCGGTGCCGTTGTATCCCATCACCTTCGCATACTGCCGACCGGTGCTGTACAAAACCTCGCCGGTGATGACAAAGCGCGAGCTCATTCCGCCGTACGGACAGGTCAGGAGATCGTTATGCCCGCACAAGGGATCCGCGCACAGCTCCGTCGTCCGCAGTGTGTACGGGTTAATGCGTCTGACGCGCGTATCTTCACCGACGGAGAAGCTGAGATAGAGATAATCCGATTCCGGATCAAAATCCGCCGGCAGTTCGTCATCCAGCCATACATAGTCGTACACCGTTTCCGTCTCCGTGTACTCGAAATACGGCAGTTCTTCCGCACTCAGTCCCGAATCACACGCACACAGCATCATCCCGAGCAGAAGTAAGGTCCATTTTTTCATACCCAAGCCTCCCGAAAAAATTCACTTCACCCTATAAGACCGGATTTTTCCGAAAATCTGCCGCGTTTTCCGAAAAATTCACAAAAAATCATGCAAAAAGCGCATCCGTGAGCGAAAACTCAAAGATGCGCTTTCATTATTCAGCTAAACCAAACGGCTGTATCAATCCCGCACCATAAGCGGACGGTCGTGGGATATCAGGCAGCTACAGCTTCAATAACGCCGTGCCTGCCTGTCGGTGCTTACCGACCCGCATTAATACATGCCGCCCATGCCGCCGCCCATACCGCCTGCTGCGGGAGCCGGTTCGGGTTCGGGCTGGTTTACGACGAGAGCTTCGGTGGTGAGTACAGTTGCCGCAACGGATGCCGCGTTCTGGAGAGCGGAACGGGTAACCTTGGTGGGGTCAACGATACCGGTCTCGATCATGTCAACGAATTCTTCGGTGTATGCGTTGAAGCCGTAGCCCTTCTTGCCGGAGGTGCGGATCTTGTCAACGATAACGGAGCCTTCGAAGCCTGCGTTCTGAGCGATCTGACGAACGGGAGCTTCCAGAGCCTTTACAACGATCTGAACGCCGGTCTTTTCGTCGCCTTCAACGGTTTCGAGAAGCGCTGCAACGTCGTCGATTACGTTCACATATGCAGTACCGCCGCCTGCAACGATGCCTTCTTCAACAGCCGCGCGGGTTGCGTTGAGGGCGTCTTCGATGCGGAGCTTCTTTTCCTTCATTTCGGTTTCGGTAGCAGCACCAACCTTGATAACTGCAACACCGCCGGAGAGCTTCGCGAGTCTTTCCTGGAGCTTTTCGCGGTCGAAATCGGAGGTAGTGGTTTCGATGGCAGCCTTGATCTGAGCAACGCGAGCCTTGATTTCATCGGAGTCGCCTGCGCCGTCAACGATGATGGTGTTGTCCTTGTTTACCTTAACCTGACGAGCCTGACCGAGCTGATCCACGGTAGCTTCCTTGAGGTCGAGGCCGAGTTCGTCGCAGATTACTTCACCGCCGGTGAGGATTGCGATGTCGCGGAGCATTTCCTTACGTCTGTCACCGAAGCCGGGAG
>JAFTPW010000005.1:0-3073 GCA_017463075.1 Clostridia bacterium | reverse complement strand
GGCGTCGGATTCGCGCTTGTCCCACAGCTTTTTACCCTTGCAGAGTCCCACTTCCACCTTCACGTTCGAGCCGGAGAAGTACAGCGAGAGCGGAATGAGCGTGTAGCTGTCCCGGGTCACGTACTGCTGGAGCTTGAGAATCTCCCGCTTGTGCATCAGGAGCTTCTTGTCGCGCAGAGGATCGCGGTTGAAGATATTCCCTTTTTCGTAGGGCGAAATGTGAATGCCGAGCGCGAACAGCTCACCGTCGATGACCTTGCAGTAGGCATCCTTGAGGTTCACCTGTCCCTGCCGGAGACTCTTCACTTCCGTGCCGTAGAGCGCGATTCCCGCTTCATAAGTGTCCTCGACAAAATAATCGTGGCGCGCCTTGCGGTTGACGGCGATGATTTTCTTTCCGGTTTTCTCCTGTGCCATGGAATTCTCCTTCCGTATGATGGATTCCGTAGCGATTATTATACCATATTTTGCCCGCTTTTGCAAGGGGTATGCAGAAGAAAAAGACGCACCGATCTCTCAATACGCCTTTCTTTGTTTTTAGTCAATTGCCTTACGTTCTTTAGTCTACTGCCGAAATTCACGCATCCAGCTTCATCCAGCCGTCCTTGATCCAGCCGAGCTTACGCATGATTTCGGTAAACAGCACGGACAGCACCGCCGGGAGCACGATGCACAGGAGAACAATGCCGATCCATGTCATGGGCGAGGTTCCGGTGGCGTCGATGATGCCGATCGGGCCGACGAGACCGCAGGTGCCCATTCCCGCCGCAACACCGCTGCATTCGAGCTTGAAGAGCATCGTGGACAGCGGTCCGCAGACGGCAGAAGCGAGTGTCGGCGGGATCCGGATCTGGGGATGGCGGCAGATATTGCTCATCTGAAGCATGGAGGTGCCGAGTCCCTGCGCAACCAGACCGCCCCACCTGTTTTCACGGAAGCTGCACGCCGCAAATCCGACCATCTGACAGCAACATCCGACAACAGCCGCACCGCCCGCGATTCCGGAAATCGAGATCATGGCACAGAGCGCGGCGGAAGAAATCGGCAGGGTCAGTACGATTCCGACGACGACGGAGATGACGATGCCCATGAGGAACGGCTGATACGCGGTCGCGGTGTGCACAAATTCGCCGATTCCGTGCATGCAGTGCGCGATTCCGGGGCACAGGAGCTTCGCAACAAGTACGCCGGAGAGCACGGTGACGACGGGTGTGACGAGAATATCGACCTTTGTCTTTTTTGAGACGAGCATCCCGATTTCACAGGCGGCGATGACTGCGAAGAACGAACCTGCCGGGCCTGCCGTAACCGTCGCATCTCCGATGATTGTACCGAGCGAATAGCCCGCATAGCCGACCGTGGCACAGGAGAACATGACGAGCGGATGCGCTTTCATGGAATACGCGATTGCGACGCCGATTGCCATCCCGGACGACGCGGATGCGAGCTTGTTGATCTCATTGAACAGCGTCACGCCGGTGTAGGTGCCGAGGGTGTTGAAAATCGTGCCGATCAGCAGGGACGCGAAAAGCCCGAGAGCCATCGCACTCATGGCGTCGATGAAGTATTTTTTCAGGTATGACTTGATTTTTGCCGTCATAATTCCGTCCTCCGGTGCAGTTTTTTTCATTATAGCACAATCTTTCCGTGTATTCAAGGGAATCCGTTGATTTTCACAGGAATATGTGATAAAATATGGGCATTAGAAACAAATTCGAGGTGAATTGAATTGTAAAGACCAACGCAATGCGGCTGCTGACGACCGCGAAAATCCCGTTTGATACGGTGGAATATGAAGTGGACGAGGACGATCTCTCCGGGGTTCACACGGCGGAAATGCTGGGCACCGATCCCGACTGCATGTTTAAAACGCTCGTCTGCCGCGATGACAAGGGCGGGTATTTCGTCTTCTGCATCCCTGTGGCGTACGAGCTGGATCTGAAAAAATGCGCGGCTGCGGCGGGAGTCAAGCGGGTCGAGATGATCCATGTGAAGGAGCTGCTCCCTCTGACCGGCTACATCCGCGGCGGCTGCTCTCCCGTGGGGATGAAAAAGAAATTCCCGACGCTCATCGACGAGACGGCGACCCTGTACGACCGGATCTACGTCAGTGCCGGTCAGCGCGGCGTTCAGCTCTATCTCAATCCGGAACAGCTCGCGCAGTATGTGGATGCAAAGTTCGCCGATCTGCTTGCTTAGGCGCTTGTCTTAAATCGTCCGCGCAGTATTAGGCGGATGCATAATACAAGAGTCTGAAATTAGGCATATGCATAACAGATTTTAGTCAACTGCAAAAAAACAGAACACGCCGTTCCGATGGTTTGAGAGCCGCCGGAGGGCGTGTTTTCTTACTGTTTTTTCAGAATCCGCACGGCGGTTGTGCCGTCGATTTCGTCAACGAGAACCTCGACCTTTTCCTCGCGGGATGTGGGAATATTCTTGCCGACAAAATCCGGACGGATCGGGAGCTCGCGGTGTCCCCTGTCGATGAGAACGGCAAGCTGAATGGCGGACGGTCTTCCGCGCGAAAATACCGCTTCGATGGCGGCTCTGACCGTGCGTCCGGTGAAAATGACGTCGTCAACGAGAATCACGGTCTTTCCGGTGATGTCCGCGGGAATCTCGCTCACTTCCGGCAGATGTTCGGAGGAGCTGATGTCGTCGCGGTAGCGCGTGATGTCGAGAATGCCCAGCGGGACGCGGCTGCCCTCGAATTTTTCGATGTTTTCGCAGAGAATCCCGGCAAGCGGAACGCCGCGGCGCTTCACACCGAGCAGAAGCAGATTCTCGCATCCGCGGTTTTTCTCGATGATTTCGTGCGTCATCCGGGCAAGCGAACGTCTCACGGCCGCTTCATCCATCAGCTCAGAACGGATTTCCATCGTCTCTGCTCCTTTCAGACCGTTTTTTCGTATGCCACGCGGGGATCGCCGTTTTCGAGACGGATCGTGCCGCAGTGCGTGAAGCCGTTTTTCTCAAGCATCCGCCGCATCACGACGTTGCCTTCGTGCGTATCAATCCGGACAGATTTCATCCCGAGTGAGAGCGCAGTATCGGCGGCATATTTCACAAG
>JAFTPW010000055.1:0-3885 GCA_017463075.1 Clostridia bacterium | reverse complement strand
GATACAGGTCGGTGAAATACCCCGGCATATCCTCGGCAATTTCCGCATAAAGGAGATCGTTCAGCAGGAGAAGATCCGGTTTCAGGATTTCCGTTTCCAGATCGATCCGAAGCCGCGTCACACCGGCAGTCAGGTCATCCGCAGTGTTGAACCGGGAATAGTCGGTGACCGAAATTTTCACATCCGTGTGTTCCCGGTTGAAAGCGATAACTTCCGCGGCGATATCGCTGTTCTGTGAGGCAAGGACAAGCTGAAGCGTGACAAAATCTCCGTTTTCCGCAGATGCGGGAACCAGACGTGCCAGCCGGTACACATACTCCATACCGTTTTTGCCGCTGACCGATTCACCCCAGCGGATTCCCAGCGTCATCGCGTCCTCGGAAAAATCGGGAACGCACTGCTTCACTGCCGAACCCGGAACACCGCTTCCCATGAAATCCGCCATTTCGGTGACTGCGATTTCATCGGCGGCGGCAGGATTGTCGGCATCCCAGCGGAACAGACCGTAGGAATCCCACGCGTACGCGTATCCGGCATGTACGGCGCACAGTTCAGCCTGCGTGAAGGTACCGGTGCCGGCGAACCTTGCGGGAACTTCATAAACGGTATCGGCGGCGGTGTTCATCAGCTTCATGATTTTCTTTTCCCGGAAGAGAACCCATGCGTCCCCATCCTCAAAAACCGCAAATCCCGTTCCCGGCAGTTTTTCCGATTCCAGCACCGCAAATTCATCGGACAGTGTGAGCAGACAGCTGCCCCAGAGCAGGAGAATCCCGTCCTCCGTTTCCGTCATGGGCAGAACATTCGGCAGATCGTCATGGTCTCCGGGGTAATTGCCTGCCGCTCCTTCCGGTTTGATATCATCCGTGGGTACAGAGACAATCCGCGTTCCGTCATAGCCGTATTTCGCAAGGATTTTTTCGCTCAGCTTCTCCGGGGACGGCTCCACGGTGTAAATCCCATGCTTTCCCAAATAAATCCGTTCAGCGGTCTGGGAGGACAGTCTGATCTCTTCGCCGTTTTTCGTCAGATAAGTACCGCCGTTGTTATTCCCTTCCGTGTCATATTCGGATTTCGACCACACATACGTTCCGTCCGGACGCAGTTCCGATGCCCGGTGACATCCTGCCGCCGTGGTGATCTCCGATGCCGTCCGATACAGGGTCGTGATTTCTTCCTCTGTTTTTCCGCATCCGGTGAACAGAACTGTCAGAACCAGCAGAATTCCTGCGATGAATTTCATTGCGCACCTCCGTTGTCTGCAATTTATCACAGCACCAGTATATCATACATTTGTAGCTTTGTCAATACACAAGACAAACAGAAAACCGCATGAAGTTTCCTCCACACGGTTTCCGTTTTATTCAGAATATGACTCCGGCTTACAGCAGAGCGGTATAAACCTCGCGGCCGCCGTTGACGTAGACTTCAACGATGTAGCCGTCGCGCAGGATCTTGAGGTCGCTGATCTCGCCTTCGTAAACGACGGGAGTGCGGCCTTCTCTTTCGATCACAAAGCCGGTTTCGGTTCTCTTTACCGCTTCGTCCTCATCCTTGAGCAGATGGCGCAGCTCTTCGATCGGGTACGCGGTAATCACGCCGTCCTTGATCGTGAGTTCACGCGGAACGGACATGCATCCGACGTCGTGATCCTTGACAAATCCGGAGTATTCCCAGCCGGGAACCCAGGAGATCAGGAGATTTCTGCCGAGATGATCGCGGAACGCCTGACCCGCATACTGGTCGGGACCCTTGTCCACTTCCGCGGAGTACTTCATGGTGAACACGCCGTCCCTGAAGTCACCGTACATCACGGAGAAATAGTGGCGCTTTTCCAGCGGGCAAACGGATGCCGTCAGCATGAACAGACCGTCCTCAGCCTGCATGAAAGAGGGGCATTCGGTGAATCTGGATTCCGCCCATTCGCTCATGATGCCGCAGTATTCCCAATGGAACAGATCCTCACTCCGGTAGAGCAGAAGTCGTCCGGTGCGGGACTCGGCATGACCGGAAGCCATGACGCAGTAATAAACGCCGTCGATGCAGCACAGCGCGGGATCGCGGAAATCGGGACAGCCGTCCGCCGGATACTTATCGATGACGGGGTTGCCTTCGTACTTTTCGAAATGGACGCCGTCGGTGGAGTAAGCCACGCTCACGGACTGGATGTTGCCGCCTTCGGGCAGATCGAGGATGGATGCGTAGAACAGATACAGGGTATCGTCCTTCACGACCGCGGTACCGGACCAGCATCCGTTCTTGTCGTAAGTTTCACCCGGGAACAGTGCAACCGGCAGTTCTTCCCAGTTCAGGAAATCCTTCGTTCTTGCGTGTCCCCAGTGCATGGGCTGCTTCCACGGAATTTCGTAATCCGGAGCGTGCTGATAGAAGATGTGGTAGTAGCCCTGATAGTACACAAGGCCGTTGGGGTCGTTGATCCATCCCTTTTCGGGGCGGTAATGATACTGTAATTTCTGAGTGTAATCCATTTTCTGTTTCTTTCTGTGGTATTTTGGTATTTCTTCGCCGGCAGATCAGCCGTTGGTTCTCTTGTAAAGCGGGCCGTAGTTTGCGCATGCTCTGTAATCCGCGCCTTCCCTGTCCATGCCGAACGCGTTCCATGCGGCGGGACGGAAGATCTTTTCGGTGGGAACGTTGTGCATGCATACGGGGATACGGAGCATGGAGCAGAGCGTGATGAGATCCGCACCGATGTGACCGTAGCTGATGGCACCGTGGTTTGCGCCCCAGTTGTTCATGACGTCATACGCGGTCTTGAAGGGGCTGCCTTCCTTACCGTCACAGCGAGGAGCGAACCATGTGCAGGGCCATGTGTAGTCGGTTCTCTTCCACAGAACGTCGGTGACTTCGTCGGGGAGGCATACTGTCCAGCCTTCGGCAATCTGTAAAACCGGACCGAGCCCCTGAACGAGATTGAGTCGGATCATCGTGCACGGCATTTCCGCCTTGGTTACGAAACGGGAGGAGTACCCGCCGCCGCGGAAGTAGCCGAGGTCAGCGAAGTTCCACGTGGTGTTTTCCATGATCGCCTTCTGATCCGCTTCGGTCACGTTGTACCATTCCTTCATCACGGGCGTGCCGTTTTCGTCCTTTGCCTGACCGTTTGCGTCAATGCAGCATGCGCCGGAGTTGATGAGGTGGATGAAGCCGCCGTTTTCCTTTGCAACGCCTTCGACGTCATAGCCGGACGCGCGCTTTACCGCTTCGGGGCTCCAGTAGGTAAGGACGTCTGCGAACATCTGGGGACGGTTGGTCAGCAGCTTCATGAAGAGCATGCCGAGACCGTTGAGAACGTCGTTTTCGGTTGCGAGAATGTAGGGTTCCCGCGCGCCGTTCCAGTCGAAGGAGGAGTTGAGCATCGCTTCGGGATAGTCGCAGTTCGGATAGAAGTCCGTCCACTGTCTCTGACCCTGGAAGCCTGCGGCGATGGCGTTGTGACCGACCATTTCCTCTTCACAGCCTTCGGGAAGGTTCAGGTTGCCGTTCATGAGGTCCTTGATGATGACCATCATCTTTACAACGAATTCCCATTGCGCGTCCTTTTCTTCGCGGGTCTTCTGCATATCTTCGGGGTTCTTGTCGAAGCCTTCGATGCAGTTTGCCTTTGTCCATGCAAGCGCCTTTTCAAATTCGGCCTTGTCGTAAATTTCTTCGGTCATGCGGCGGATCAGTTCCACTTCGTCCACGGATTCCACGCGCATGCCGAGGTATTCTTCAATGAAGCGGGAGTCGATGATGGAGCCGCCGATGCCAATGCAGATGGAGCCGATCTGCAGGTAGCTCGTGCCGCGCATGGTGGCAACAGCAACAGCAGCGCGGGCGAAGCGCAGCAGCTTTTCCTGAACGTCAGCAGGGATGTTTGTC
>JAFTPW010000054.1:0-10504 GCA_017463075.1 Clostridia bacterium | reverse complement strand
CTTCGTCCACATCATGTGTGACCATAATCATCGTCATGTTGTGTTCTTTGCGTATCCGCAGTATCTCATCCTGAATGTTCATTCTCGTGAACGCATCCAGCGCACCCAGAGATTCGTCGAGCAGGAGTACCTTTGGATGCCCTACCAGTGCTCTCGCAAGTGATGCACGCTGACACATACCGCCCGACAGCTGATGGGGGTATGATCTCTCAAAACCGCGCAATCCAACGAGGTCAATGTATTTTTCCACATCTGCTTTCTTTTCCCGGAATATCTTCCGTGCGCGCAGACCGAATGCGACGTTGTCGTAAATATTCAGCCACGGGAAAAGCATATGATTCTGAAACATGAATCCGCGTTCTGCATCGGGCTTTTTGATCTCATTGCCGTCGAGCGTGATTTTTCCGCCGTCAGGGAAGATCAGCCCTGCTATCAGCCGCAGCAGTGTCGATTTTCCGCATCCCGACGGTCCGATAAGGGACACGAACTCGCCCGATCGGATATTCAGATTGATCCCGTCCAGCGCAGTGATCTCGTTGCCGTCAACGGCTGCAAACTTTTTCACAACATTTTCGATAATGATTTCGCCTACCATTTGATAACTCCTTTCTGCCAGATCAGGACTTTATCTCTCACCTTGAACAGCAGTGTGATCAGCACAGAGCACAGCACCGCAATGATGATAAGTCCCGCATATACATTTGCGTAGGACAGCATTTCTTTCTGCCAGTTGATGTACCAGCCGATGCCGTACTTTGCGCCGATCATTTCCGCGGTGACCAGCGTGATGAACGACGAGCATATTCCGTTGAACAATCCGAGAAACATATTCGGCATTGCGGCAGGGATTCCGACCTTGAATATCTGATAAAAGCGCTTTGCACCGAGTGTGCTTGCTACTTCAAAAAAGGAGTTCTGAATGTTCGAAATACCGCTGCTGGTCATCAGAGTCGTCGGGAACCATACAGCCAATGCGACAAGAAACGCGCTTGCCGATACCGCAGTGGGGAAAATGATCAGTACGATCGGTATCCATGCCGTCGACGGGATAGGACCGAGGATGCGGATCAGCGGATTGATCCAGTAAGCAAAGGTTTTCGAAAATCCGAGACAGATACCCGTAACGACACCGATCAGCGCACCGAAGAAAATGCCGAGTCCGAGCAAACGGAGCGAATACAGAATACATTTAATCAGTACATCGGTCTGCTCGAACATGACGCCGAATACTCGGTCGAGCGACGGGAAATAGAGGATCGGCAATACGGCGGACTTTGCGGTCAGCAGATTCAGAATATTGAAGAACAGCACCGCTCCGCCGATGAAATATCCCCTGTGCACAAGCTGTTCATGAATTTTTCTGCTTCTGAACGACAGTGCAAAGAGAATGAGGCAGATGAGCAATATCCCAAGCAGGATATAAGTGAAATAGGGCTTTGAGACGGGATGCAGACTCGATTTTGGAACGAATATCTGTATCGCCAAAGCAAACAGCGCAGACAGGATTGGGATGATTTTCTTGA
Organism: Clostridia bacterium; assembly: GCA_017463075.1. Classification (GTDB taxonomy): domain Bacteria; phylum Bacillota; class Clostridia; order Oscillospirales; family CAG-272; genus UMGS1696. The sequence goes on along the minus strand of JAFTPW010000054.1, from coordinate 8,981 downwards.
GTAAGTTCATTGGCAATGCCCTCCGATAATGATGAAGCAGAAAAATGAAAACGGAAGACTCCGAAGTCTCCCGCTCTGACGCAATATGAAACTACGTTATACTGACGCAGTTTCACAGCGTGTCAGGAAAATGGAGAAAACATCGGACAAAAGTGCGCAGAGAGACATACACGGACAACAGCTCATACGGAACATGATGTACATTATTTGCAGAGCAAAACACTTTTTCATCTGATTTCTCCTCTCCTGAATTTTCCTGCCGCTCAGGATGGAGGTATTATAGCACACTAAACCTATGATGTCAATAGGTTTTATAAGAAATAGTTCGTTTTTTTGAACATGCATTGCGGAAATATGCCGATTGAGATTGCCCGGGAATGGCACACTTCTGTACGTGCGTTTTCTTCAGTAAAAAAGGCATGCCGCCATTACATTACATGATGTAATTTGCAGCACGCCGTTTTTGTATTGTACTGAAAAATTGCTCTTTTTCCTTTAACAAGGGGAAAACAGGTTTACAAGCAAAACGCAAATGAGAACTTTTATAGAAGTCCCGGATGTTTTGAGCTCTGCGTATCAGAACTTTTTACCTGCGTCATCTCCGATCGCAGATATGTGTGCTTACAGCCCCTGCTCATCCAGATATTTCCGCAGAGCACGGGTGTAGGCAGCATTGGAGCCACAGCAGCCGCCGACATAGTCCGCAAATTCCAGAGCAGGTGCAACCTCACGGACGAATGTTGCTTCATCATACGCGGAAACCGTGCTGCCGTCTGCCGCAAGGATCGGTTTTCCCGCGTTCGGCTTGAAGATCAGCGGCAGATCCGTCTTTTCCCGAAATTCCCGGATGACAGGCAGAGCCAGAGCGGGGCCAAGAGAACAGTTCATGCCAATGGCGTCAATGCCCAGAGGCGTCAGTGTGTCGATTACATCCTGCACGGAATTGCCCATCATGGTCTTTCCGCGCTGTTCAAAGGTCATGGTGCAATAAACGGGAACGCTGTACTTCTTTGCAGCCGAAGCCGCCACACGCATCATTTCCATATCCATGAACGTTTGCAGCATGATACAATCCGGTTTTTCGGACATACCATAACCGATCATTTCCTCGTAGATTCCCCGGGTTTCTTCTTCGGTCAGGTCTCCCCATGGCTCCATGAGCATGGACAACGGCCCGATAGACAGCGCAACCTTGGCATTTGTTCCCGCCACGGCTGCTTTCGCCAGACGGACTCCGGATTTTACGACATTCTCCACGGTAAAGCCGGAATAACGCTTCACCGCAGGTCCGTTTGCGCCGAAAGTATTTGCCAGCACAATCTGTGCTCCGGCATCGGCATATTCGCGATTCAGCTCGGTGACGATCTCCGGGTGGGTGATGTTGAACTGCCACACAGGGTCTTTCTTCCAGCCGTGTGCTTCCGCTTTTTCCCACAGACTGGTACCCACTGCACCGTCAAGAAGGGTAATTTTTCTGCTCATGGTATTCCTCCAAATGAAATATTTTATATACTTATCTGAATCGTTCCGCCGCCGACCACGGTATCACCGTCGTACAGTACGACTGCCTGACCCGCTGTGACAGCCCGCTGCGGTTCGTCAAATTCCACCCGGATCGTGTCTGCATCGGTCTGTGTGACAGCTGCCCACATTTCCGGCTGGCGGTACCGCACCTTTGCTTTGATCCGCATCGGCTTTTCTATATTAGGAAGGGAAATGAGATTGATATCCTTTGCCGTCAGCTCCCGGGTGTACAGCTCGGATTCTTTTCCCAGCATCACGGTATTGTCGGAAGGATTCACCGCATACACATACATCGGCTCCGGTAAAGCAAGCCCCAGCCCTTTCCGCTGACCGATTGTATAACGGATGATCCCGCGGTGTCTGCCGAGAATATTGCCGTCCCGATCCACGAAATTTCCGGCAGGATACGATCGTCCGGTGTGTTCTTCGATGAAATCCGCATAACTTCCGTTCTGTACAAAGCAGATATCCTGACTGTCGTGCTTGCGGGCGTTGATGAAACCCTGCTCTTCCGCGATCTTCCGCACATCCGGCTTTGTCATACTACCCAGCGGAAACAGTGTATGGGCAAGCTGTTCCTGCGTCAGGGAGTACAGCACATAACTCTGGTCTTTTGCCGGATCGACTGCTTTTTTCAGCAGATAGCGTCCCGTTTCTGTATCCTGTTCGATACGTGCGTAATGTCCTGTCACGACGAAATCACGATCCAGCTCTTTTGCACGGTGGTACAGCTTATCAAATTTCAGATACCGGTTGCAGTCGATACAGGGATTGGGTGTTCTGCCGTTTTCGTAAGCGGAGATAAAACGGGCAATCACATCCTCACGGAAGCGATCTGAAAAATTGAATACATAATACGGTATTCCCAGCATCCGTGCCACGCTTCGCGCATCCTCCACATCGTCCAGCGAACAGCAGGAATGTTCTCTGGGAATCCCGATATCCTCGTTTGCAAAGAGCTTCATGGTGACGCCGATGCAGTCAAATCCCCGCTGTTTCATCAGACAGGCGGCAACGCTGGAATCCACACCGCCGCTCATGGCAATGATCGCTTTACTGTTCATGTGCCTGCTCCTTTTTCACGTCTCCACGGGCGGTTACGATGCGGTATCCGGCAGAGGCAGCACGCCGTTCCAGACATCCCCGGCACTGTGCGGCCTCCTCTCCCGTGCAGGTCTCGTTTTCATACTTCTGCAATCCAATTGCACATAAAACCTATGCAATAAGTATGCAATTGATTATATTATAATGGAATAGTGTCTGATTGTCAAGAGAAATGCAGATAGAAGTGGTGGATGCACATAAAAATCAATGAGAAACAGGAGGAACTTTTTGGATTGCAGACATATCCGTTTCTATGTATAAAGAAACAGCCCGCCGGAACCGGAAGCCGACGCGCTGTTCAGATGGTATATGACATAATCGTCGATGTGACGTTCTTTCTGCTGATCCATGATATCCTGCAAGGTGATCCCGTCCAGATATTCGGTGACGACACGGTACAGCCCCTGCCATACGGGAAGCGTGGCACACTCAGCGCTGCGTTCGCACTCGATGGGTTCATGCTCCAGACAGGCAACCGGTGCAAGACTGCCTTCGGTCAGACGAAGAATTTCCCCGACCGTGTATTTGTCCGGGGTTCTTGCCAGCTTGTAGCCTCCCTGAAACCCGCGGTTCGTCCGCAGAAAATCGGTTTTCCCCAGAATCGGCACAATCTGCTCCAGATACTTTTTAGAAATGTTCTGACGCTCGGCAACATCCTTCAGAGCAATGAATCCGTCAGCCTGATGCTCCGCCAGATCCAGCAGCATCCGCAGTGCGTAACGTCCCTTTGTGGAAATCTTCATATACAGTCACCTCACTTGATTCAATATCCTATTATACCATGTATTTAATAGGTCTTCAAGAGGGAATATAAAGTTTTCGTGAAAACAGAAATATATATGACAATACAGCAGCTTCATGATGCGATCACCATTTCGGAAACCGGTTCACAGTTGGTATGATTAACGCAGAGGGTCCGCCTGTTCCCATTCCGAACACAGAAGTTAAGCTCTGTCGTGCCGACAATACTTGAGTGGCGACGCTCCGGGAAGACAGGTATGTGCCAACACGAAGCATCTCAGTTTTGATGTGCTTTTTTGACATTGCTGACATGCAAAACGGTTGTAATCGCCGGAAAGCTGTGCTATAATGTACGTAACAAATCCAGAAATGAGGTGCTTCTCATGATTCTTACGAATGAAAAAATCCGTGAACTCACAGTCGGTGCGTGCGCGGTGTACGAGGAAAATGATGGTCTGCGGTTCGCGAAGTGTACGCCGGATCAGCTTGCGGCATGGAAGGAAGCGGCTGCCTGGTGTTATGGGAACGCGGTCGGATCCACCGGTGTGCGCATGGATTTCCGCACGGATTCCGGATCCGTCACCTTCACGGTCGCAGAATACGGCAAATACGACGTCAAAATCGACGGACTGCTCCGCGAACATTACGAATTCCGCGAGGCGATGGGACACGAAAAAATCAACAGAATCACTGTGACACTGCCGGAAGGAATTCATCGGGTGACGTTTGTTCTGCCGAGCCATGGTGCGGGCGGTGTGATTTCCACCGTGGAAGTGGACGACGGTGCTTTCTGCGAACGTCAGAGCTACGACACGAAGGTGCTCTTCATCGGCGACTCCATCACGCAGGGCTGGAACACGAAGTTCGACTCCATGTCCTACGCGTATCTGGTGAGCGAGGCTCTCAACGCGGAAAGCGTGATTCAGGGCGTCGGCGGTGCTGTTTTTGCGCCTTCCACGATTCAGCCGATCGGATTTGACCCGGATATCGTCTTTGTCGCATACGGAACGAATGACTGGGGATGCCGCTCGAGCTATGAGGAATACCGCAATACTGTCCACGACACGCTCGCAAAGGTGCGCGAACTGTACGGAGATGCCGAAATTTTCGTGATTTCTCCAATCTGGCGCGAGGACTGCGGAAAGACCACCAAGGCGGGAACCTTCGCGGACTGCTGCGGTGCCGTAAAGGAAATGGCGCATCTCTTCGGCATGAATCTCATCGACGGTGATACACTCGTGCCGCCGATCATGGATTACATGGCTGACGCGGTGCATCCGAACGATCTCGGCTTCGCGGTTTATGCCGCAAATGTGCTGAAAAATCTCGGATGATGCCATACTGCGCGGCGGATTTTTTCGCGTACAGTATTGACTTCGATAGGCAAAAGTAATATCATATATGATGTGAATATTCTGATATAAAGATCAAAACAATATTATCGTAAGAAGGTGAAATTTTGGATCCGATTTATGTAACCGGTCATCAGAACCCGGATACCGATTCCATCGTTGCGGCGATTGCATATGCGTCTCTGAGAAATGCGCTTGGGGACAGAGAATACACGGCTGCCTGCCTCGGGCATGTGTCCGACGAAACGCAGCTGGTTCTGAACCATTTCGGCTTTGAACCTCCGATGCTGATTACAAATGTATATACACAGGTGCAGGATCTGGAGTTCGACAAACCGCCGATTCTCAGTGCGGCTGTAACCGTGGACAGAGCGTGGAATGAGCTTCAGAACCGAAAGGAACTGCGCGCGATTCCCGTAGCGAACGATGACGGAACCCTGCTCGGGCTGATATCGAGAGAAGATATCGCAAGCTACAACATGGAGCTGAACAATTCCTGCGTGATGAATAAGGTCCCCCTGTTCAATGTCCTGTCCGTTCTGGAAGGCAAGGTCATCAACGACGCGGGCGAATATCTCGATACCGTGTCCGGCGAAGTGATTCTCGCGATTCCCGAAAGCAGAAGAGCGACCATGTTCCCGAGCAGTGACTGCGTGGTGATCTGCGGCAATCAGCCCGATATGATCCGGCAGGCTCTGGAACGGAACGTCAACTGCATGATCCTCTGCCGGACGGAACTGGCGCCCGAGCTGAAGAAAATCGAAACCTCCACCTGCATCATCTATACGCCTCACGATGCCTACAAGGCGACCAGACTTATCTTCCAGTCCACACCGATCGGCAGAATCTGTGCCACGAAGGATCTGGTATGCTTCCATCTGACGGATCAGGTTGACACGGTTAAGGAAATGGTCTGGAAATACAGAAAGCCCTGCTATCCGATTCTGGACGAGAACGAAAAAATCGCAGGCATCCTCACCAGATATCACCTGCTGCGTCCGAGAAGAAAACGCGTGGTGCTTGTGGACCACAACGAAGCCACACAATCCGTCCCCGGTCTTGAGGAAGCGGATATTCTCGAAATCATTGACCATCACCGTCTCGCGGATATTCAGACCACCAACCCCATTTTCGTCAGAAACGAGCCGGTCGGGTCCACCAATACGATCATTGCCTCCATGTTCCAGGACAAGGGGCTGATTCCGTCCGAAAAACTCGCGGGCATGATGGCGGCGGCGATTCTGTCGGATACCGTCATGTTCAAGTCGCCCACGTGCACTGTACGGGATATCCGCACCGCAGAACGCATGGCGCGCATTGCCAATGTTTCTCTGGAAGAGCTCGGCAGGAAGATTTTCTCCGAATCGGTGGAAGGAAGAACGACGGAGGATCTCCTGTTCACGGACTACAAGGAATTCCACATCGCCGGCCACGATCTTGCCGTGTCGCAGGTCACTTGTCTGGACAGCGCGAGCATGCTTGCAAGAAAATCGGAACTGCTCGAACAGATGCAGGCTATTTCGGACAAAACGAAGGTTTCTCTGGTCATCCTGATGCTTACGGACGTGCTTCTCGAAGGCAGCTATCTGCTGTATGTGGGAGACGACGACATTATCAGCGAAGCATTCGATGTGGTGCCGAAGGACAACGAAGTATTCCTGCCCAATGTCATGAGCCGCAAGAAGCAGGTTATCCCCAGCCTGTCCGCGCTGTGGGGCTGACAGAACATCCATCCCGCATTGGTGAGCCTGAGCCGCCGGTGCGGGAATTTTTTGCGGATGCGGAAATCGGTGACGAATATATCGATAAAATGCGTATCGAATGGTTATACTGACATCGGAGCAAAGAACGCGATAAAGTTTTAAAAGATGTTGCAATACGGCAAAGAATATGGTATAATGTCTATAATTCACAACGGAAGGGTGCATTCTTATCAATATACTGCATATGAAGTACGCTGTGGAGGTGGCGAAATCCGGTTCTCTGAACAAAGCATCGGAAGTTCTGCTTATCGCTCAGCCGAATTTAAGCCGTTCCATCAAAGAACTCGAATATGATCTCGGCATTGTTATCTTCGACCGGACCTCGCGCGGGATGACACTGACGCCGGAAGGGGAAGAATTCATCAATTTTGCAAAAGGAATTCTTGCGCAGATAGATCAGGTGGAAAAATATTACAAGGACAACTCCGCACGGAAGCAGAAGTTTTCCATATCTGTTCCCCGTGCCTGCTATATTTCGGAGGCATTTGCCGAATTCTCCAAATCGCTGACGAAGGAGCCTGCGGAAATCTTCTATAAGGAAACCAATTCGCAGAGAACCATCCGCAATATCCTTGAGAACAACTACAATCTCGGAATCATCCGTTACGCGGAGCATTACGACAAGTATTTCAAGGATATGCTCGAATCAAAGGGTATCGGCTATGAGCTGGTGACCGAATTCCGGTATCATCTGATGATGAGCGCAGAGAGTCCCTTGGCACAGAAAGAGCATATCACGTTTGACGATCTGAGCGGTCTGATTGAAATCGCACACGCCGATCCGTACGTCCCTTCGATGTCCCTGTCCAAGGTGATGAAGGAGGAGCTTCCGGACAACGTTGAACGCCGTATCTTCATTTACGAACGCGGCAGTCAGTTTGACCTGCTTTCCAGAAATCCCGAAACCTTCATGTGGGTGTCGCTTGTCCCGCCCAGTGTTCTGGATCGGTATCAGCTGGTGGAAAAAGAATGTGTCAACAATACAAAAATATATAAAGATGTTCTGGTATATCGAAATGGATACAAATTATCGATGCTTGACAAACAATTTATCACCGCTTTGTGTGAAGCCAGAAGAAAAAACAAATAATACAGAAACAATAAAGGCAAACGCCCGTGTGTACCTCTTCAAAGGTATGTGCGGGCGTTTGTCTTTGGCATTCGTCCCGGATATTATCGATACCGATATGACCGATATAACATTTTAAGAATTCCTTTCGCGCGGCGGGTTTGATATAATATTGTCATCAAGGTTAGAATAGGGAGTAGAATGTGGAAAAAAGCAAGATTACAAAAGCGCTTTTGGGACGGCTTCCGCAGTATCTGACATTTCTTGAGGGTATGGACTCTCAGGAGGTGCCGTTTATTTCCGCCACAAAAATCGCAAAGGAATTGTCTCTCGGTGAAGTTCAGGTCAGAAAAGACCTCAGTATCGTCTGCGGGAAGGGAAAACCCAAGCTCGGATACCGCACCGCCGATCTGATGAAAAGCATTGAGTCCTGTCTGGGACAGAACAAAACCACACCGGCGGTACTTGTCGGAGCCGGAAAACTCGGCAAAGCTCTTCTCGAATATGACGAATTCGAAAGATACGGCGTTCAGATCATGGCGGCATTCGACTGCAACGAAACCATCCTGAAAGTACACCGGTCCCTGGAGGTACTGCCCATGTCGCAGTTCAGGGAATTCTGTGAGAGTCACGACGTTCAGATCGGGATCATCACGGTCGGAGAGGGATCTGCTCAGGCGGTATGCGATCAGATGCTGGCATGCGGAATCCAGGCAATCTGGAACTTCGCTCCGTGTAAGCTGCAAGTTCCGGAAGGGGTTCTCTTCCATCAGGAGAATCTGGCGGTATCACTTGCCTATTTAAACAGTCAATTGCTGGACAAAAAACGTAAGGAGCAGGAAAATATATGAAATTAGGCAGAGTAATTGCGGTACGCACCAGAAAAACCATTTACCGCGACGGAGACCGCTGCATCAAGGTGTTCAATGTTCCGTACAGCAAGGCGGCGATCTTCAATGAAGCATCCAATCACGTACGTCTGGAAGAAACCGGTCTCAGCATCCCCAAGGTTCTGGAAGTGACGATGCTGGACGGAAAATGGGCGATTGTCACGGAATACATCAAGGGCAAGACACTGGAACAGCTGATGGCGGAACATCCCGAGAACAAGAAGACATACTACCGTACGCTTGCGGATCTGCAGAATACGATCCACAAAAAGGAATGCCCGTATCTGTACCGTCTGAAGGATGAGCTGAATCAGAAAATCAGCGTTTCCGAACTCGACGCTACAACACGTTTTGACCTCCACAACCGCCTCGAAAACATGGCAAAGGGAATGGCGATCTGCCACGGCGACTTCTGCCCGTCCAATATCATCCTTTCCGAAGACGGCATTTACTACACCATCGACTGGACGCTCGCATCCTACGGCAATCCTCTCGCGGATGTCGCGCAGACCTATATCCTGCTCTGGATGAACGGCAG
>JAFTPW010000053.1:0-4987 GCA_017463075.1 Clostridia bacterium | reverse complement strand
TTCTTCCAGGAATGCGGGATCGCGCAGTGCGGCAGTGCCGAGAATGACACGTCCGACGCCTGTGTCGAGGTACCGCTTCACGGTTTCCGGATTCCGGATGCCGCCGCCGACTTCGACGAACAGACCGCTTTCCTTCACGATCTCCTCGATCACGTGCGCGTTTTCCGCCTTGCCGGATTTTGCGCCGTCGAGGTCAACCACATGCATCACCTTCGCGCCGGCTTCCCGGAAGGAACGTGCCGCATCGTTGGGAGAAACCTGAAATACGGTTTTCTGATTGTAGTCTCCGTACAGAAGGCGTACCACCTTGCCTTCGGAGAGGTCAATTGCGGGTAAAATCAGCATATTCTTCCTCCCTTACAGTTCGCAGAATGCTCTGAGGATATCCAGTCCCACGTCGCCGCTCTTTTCTGGATGGAACTGCACGCCGTGGACGAACTTGCCGTCGCTCACAGCCGCGGTCAGCTCAGCACCGTACTCCGTCGTCGCAATGGTCCCGGCTTCGCAGTCGGATGCGTAGAACGAATGGACGAAATAGACGCAGTCGTTCTCGTGGATGTTCTTGAACAGCGGAGAGACAGGTCGGTCCTTCGGGAAATGGAGCGGGTTCCATCCGATGTGCGGGATTTTGTAATCCTTCGGAATCACGTCGGCGATGGGCGTAACCTCTCCCTTGATGAGACCGAGACCTTCGTGTTCGCCGAATTCATAGCTCTTTTCCAGAAGAAGCTGCATGCCGAGACAGATGCCGAGAACGGGTTTGCGGGATGCTTCTTCCTTCACGACGTCCCAGAGACCGGTGTTTTTCAGCTTCTGTGCCGCGTCTCCGAATGCACCAACACCGGGCAGGATGATGCGCTCCGCTTTGGCGATGGTTTCGCGGTCAGCGGTCAGCACGGCGTCGGCACCGATATACTTGAAGGAGCAGGACAGGGAGAAAATATTGCCCACTCCGTAGTCGATAATTGCGATCATTATAAAACACCCTTCGTTGACGGAATTTCATCGGCGAATCTTGCGTCAATGGCGACGGCGCGGGAGAGTACCCGTCCGCATGCCTTGAAGATTCCCTCGATGATGTGGTGTGCGTTTTCTCCGGCGAGCATCCGGATGTGCAGGGTCATTTCCGCCGCACGGATGAACGCCAGCCAGAATTCCTTGCACAGTGCGGTATCAAAATCCCCGGTCTTTTCCGCAGGCATCGCAATCTCATGCGCGAGGTATGCCCGTCCGGAGATATCGACCGCCGCCAGAATCAGAGCTTCGTCCATGGGCAGGATGATATCCGCATAACGGTTGATGCCGCGCTTGTCTCCGAGAGCCGCCTTGAATGCCTGACCGAGCACGATGCCGCAGTCCTCGACGGTATGGTGGTAGTCGACTTCGGTGTCGCCGTCACAGGTGAGGGTCAGATCGAACCGCCCGTGCTTCGCGAACAAGGTCATCATATGGTCAAAGAATCCGCAGCCGGTCTTCACGGTGCTCTTGCCGGTGCCGTCGAGATTCAGCGTCAGCGCGATTTTGGTTTCCGCGGTGTTCCGCTCGATGGTGATGGTTCTCTCAGCCATTTGTCACACCTGCTTCCCGTAAAATATCGTCCGTTGCGGCAATCAGCGCTTCCATTTCTTCGCGCGAGCCGATCGTGATGCGGTTGTATTCGCAGATCCGACTGCCGGTGAAGTGACGCACGAGGATGCCCCGCTGTCTCAAACCGAGGAAGTATGCCTCGCCGGAGAGTTCGGGATGCCGCACGAAAATGAAGTTGGTCTTCGAATCCGTCATCACAAAGCCGCGCGCTCTCAGCTCATCCATGGCGTATGTGCGGTTTTCGATGATGGTATTTCTGGTTTTATCAAAATATTCCCGGTCGTCCATGGACAGCTTTCCTGCAAGAGCGGTGAGCCGGTTGACGTTGTAGGGATTGGTGGAGTACTTGATCTTCTCCAGCCCCGCGATGATGGCGGGATCGGCGATGACAAATCCGAGTCTTGCACCGGCGAGGGAACGGGATTTCGAGAAGGTCTGCACCACGGCGACGTTGTCGTACTTTTCGGTCAGGGAAACCGCACTTACGCCGCCGAAATCCACGTACGCTTCATCCACAACGATGAGGCGGCCGCGGTTCCGGGCAATCAGGTCTTCAATCACGTCAAGTCCGAGAAGCATCCCGGTCGGGGCGTTGGGATTGGCGATGAAGATCGTCTTGTCAATGCCGTCGTAGTCGTCGATATTGATGGAAAAATCGTCGCGGAGCGGAACAATCGTGATATCCTTATGATACAGATCCGCGAAAACGGAGTAGAATCCGTAGGTGATGTCCGCGAATGCCGCGCCTTTTTCCGAAAACGCCATAAACAGGAAGTTCAGCCCTTCATCGGAGCCGTTGGTCACGAAGACCTTATTGGCATCCACGCCGTAAAAATCCGCAATCGCCTTCTTCACATCGGAGGAAGTCGGGTCGGAGTACAGCCTCAGCAGGGATGCCGCGTCGCCGTTGATCGCCTGAACCACTGCCGGAGACGGCGGGAACGGGGATTCGTTGGTATTCAGTTTGATGTATTTCCGGTCCTTCGGCTGTTCCCCGGGGACATACGCCTCAAGGGACGCGAAGCCGGAATCGAAAAATCTGCTCATCTCGTGCCTCTTACTTTTCAAAACGTACGGTTGCGCTTCTTGCATGAGCGGTCAGCCCCTCTTCGCGTGCGAAACGGTTGACTCTTTCGGCTTCCTTGGACAGCGCATCGGCGGTATAATAAATATAGGAAGACTTTTTCACGAAATCATCCACGGACAGGGGGCTGGAGAACTTCGCGGTGCCAGAGGTAGGCAGGACGTGGTTGGTTCCCGCGTAGTAGTCGCCGAGCGGTTCGGGACAGTTCTTGCCCATGAAAATGGAGCCGGCGTTCTTGATCTCGGGCAGGTATGCGAAGGGTTCTTCCACCATGAGTTCCAGATGCTCGGGCGCGATTTCGTTGGCAATTTCGACGGATGCATGGAGATTTTCGGTGAGGATGATCTTGCCGTAGGTGTCGATGGATGCTCTTGCAATTTCCGCACGTTCGAGCAGGGGAATCTGCACCTCGAGCTCATATGCAACAGCCGCCGCAAGTCCTGCGGAATCGGTGACCAGAACCGCGGATGCCATTCTGTCGTGTTCCGCCTGGGACAGCATATCCGCCGCCACAACCTTGGGATTGCACGAGCCGTCCGCGATGACGAGCACTTCACTGGGTCCTGCGATCATGTCGATGCCGATTTTTCCGAACACCTGACGCTTTGCTTCCGCAACGAACGCATTGCCGGGACCGACTACCTTGTCGACTGCGGTGACGGTTTCGGTGCCGTACGCGAACGCTGCGATTGCCTGAGAACCGCCCATCTTGTAGATCACGTCAACACCCGCGATTTTTGCCGCCGCAAGGATTGCAGGATTGATTTTGCCGTCCTTCTGCGGAGGAGTCGCCATCGCAATGAACGGTACGGACGCAATCTTCGCAGGAATAACGTTCATGAGCACGGACGACGGCAGGGGTGCACTTCCGCCGGGAACGTACACGCCGACCTTTTCAATCGGAGTGACACGCTGACCGATGATGACGCCCTGCTTGTCGGTGATCGCGTAGCCCTGACGAACCTGACAGCGGTGGTACTTCCGGATGTTACCCGCCGCTTCGTTCATGATCGCGAGGAATTCCGGGTCAACTGCCGCCATGGCTTCTGCAATCTCGTCCTCCGTCACAACGATGGAGCCGAGCTTGACCTTATCGAATTTTTCAGTGTATTCCGCGAGGGCTTTATCCCCGTTTGCGCGCACGTTTTCGATGACGGATGCAACGATTTCTTCGACGTTGTTCGTCTTTTCTTCGTCCCGCGCGAGGATGTCCTGGATGGAGATATCTTTGAGGTTGTATGTTTTAATCATTTTTCCGCTACCGCCTTGCTGATTTTTTCCGCCAGAGCCGCGACTTCGGCGTTCTTGAACCGATATGCCGCCTTGTTTGCGATCAGTCTGGCACTGATGTCGCAGATGGTATCCTTCACTTCGAGGTTGTTTTCCTTGAGTGTGGAGCCGGTTTCGACGATATCCACGATGACGTCGGACATGCCGAGGATGGGAGCCAGCTCAATGGAGCCGCTGAGCTTGATGATGTCGATTTCGCGGCTTTTTGCGGCGTAATGCGCCTTTGCGATGCCTGCAAATTTGGTGGCAACGCGCAGTGCACGGTTCGGGTCGGGAGTTTCGCCAACAACGCCCGCCACGCACATCCGGCATTTGCCGAAGCCGAGGTCAACCAGCTCATACACGTCCGGCTGATGCTCGAGGAGAATGTCGCGTCCGACGATGCCGATATCCGCCGCTCCGCGTTCCACGTAGATGTCCACGTCCGAGGGCTTGACCCAGAAATAGCGGACCGTGCCGGCTTCGTCTTCAAAAATCAGCTTTCTCGTTCCGTCGGTCATACCGGGGCATCCGTAACCGAGGGATTCGAGAAGCGCATATACTTTTTCACCAAGGCGTCCCTTGGGCAGTGCAATGTCAAGTCTCTGCAATTTCAAGTCCTCCCTTTGTGTACCGATAGTGCTCACGGTACCGTACGCTGTTGTTTTCCGCGGAATCTTCTGCCGCCTGCACCCGGACGCTTCTGCCGCCGGATGAGAGCATTTCCACCATTTTCGTCATGCCGATCAGATCCGCGCCGTTCTCGTAGGTGATGAGAATGTCGACGTCGTACCGGTTCGAGTCATCGAAATAGAAGTCAAGCAGGTTCATGTAGATCGCGAATCCGACAGCACCCGTCTGCTTGCCCATCTTTTCCATAAGCTTGTCGTAGCGTCCGCCGGAGAGAATGCCCATGGGAACGCCGTCGATGAAGCCGCGGAAGATGATGCCGTCGTAGTAGCTCATGTCGTTGATGAGGGAGAAGTCCAGTCTGAGATTGTCGCCCTCGCCCACGGCACTGAGGAAATTGTAGATCTCCTTCAGCTC
>JAFTPW010000052.1:0-3493 GCA_017463075.1 Clostridia bacterium | reverse complement strand
TTCGTCTCGATCGAAAACCAGCGGGACTACCTGATCCGGCTGAAGGACGAAACCGGCACGGACGGATTGTTCCTGTACGACACGGGATGGCGCAAGCTCCTGACAGGGGATGCCGACTTGTTCCTCTACACGTCGGTTCTGCTTCTGCTGACGGGATCGTTCGCGGCGGAATATGCGTCCCGGACGTCGTCGGGCAGTTTCGCGCAGATTCTCCGGTCCACGAAAAAGGGACGCGAGGAGACCTTCCGTGCCAAGCTGATTTCCGCGGGCATCATTGCGGTGACGCTGGCGGTGCTCTTCGGAACGGCGGACTTCGCGGCGGTCTTTGCGGGATACGACATGCCCGGATCAGCCGCACCGATTCAGTCGATCCCGATTTTCGCGGACGTAACGGGCGGCATGACGGTGGGTGCGTACCTCGGCGTGTTCTGGATTCTGCGGATCAGCGGGGCGTTCCTCATGGCGATGCTGGTCTGCGCACTGTCGGAGCTTCTGTGCCGGTACATTCCCGTGCTCGGCTCCGCGGTGGTTCTGACGATGCTTCCTGCCCTGTGCGCATACTTCGGACTGAAAGCGGCGGAGAAAATCAGCTTCCTCAACCTGCTTGCGGGAACACCGCTGGTTTTGCAGTCGTCGTCGTCGGCACTGTTCGGCTCCGGCTGGACGATGCTTGCCGTGTGGATTCTCGCAGTCTCCGCAGCCGTGTGGTGCATGATGCTCTCGGCGAGAAAGATGTTTGTGAAGGGGTGAAAGAATTATGAAAAAATTTTCAGTATTATTATCCGGGTTATTATCCGCCATCCTGCTGCTGACATCGTGCGGGACACAGACGACGCAGACTTACAGCAACATGAACCTCTACTGCCAGCTCGGCGATACACTGTACCTCAATGACAGAGATATAGTGCTCAACGGTGCGCTGGATACGGTCATCAGCCTTTGCCGCGATCCGCTTTGCTCTCATGACGATTATGATTCGACATGCCCGGAAAGTCCGTGGTTCGCGGCGCAGGAATATTACCAGACCGACGGCGAGCGGATTTTTATGTACGTCAACGATATTCGTCCGGGGATCGAGCTTCTGAATGAGACGGGCAGCAGCGCACAGTTCCGGACGATTTACTCCTTCCTGCCGCTGGAATCGGAAATGCGGAAGATTGCAGAGTTTGAGTCTTTGGGTCAGCTTACGGGACTGCCGTTTATGCTGTCGGGTGATTATGTCTACTTCAAGCAGAACCATTATCTGGACGCCGATGCCCGGACCGATGAGGTATTCCGCCTGATGCGTGTAAAGAAGACGGGAGGCAAGCCGGAAGAGGTGCTGGAGCGGGATATTCCGGTGTCCGTCAGCATTGCTGTCAGCGGGAGCCGGATTTACCTGAGTGATACCGCCGGCGACGGAGCCTGTGAGATAGTGGATATGGAAACCGGAATCACGGAGACTGCGGCGCCGGAGGGAAAACGGGTACAGCAGGTCTGCGTGCAGGAGGATACGGTGTATTTCTTCTGTGACGGGACGGTGCGCACGGATTCTGCCGGGACAGAATTTGTCTCCACGGACATTTACCGGTATGAAGACAGCGGCGGATTTACCCTGATTGCACAGGATGTGTGGAATGCGCGATTCTCCGGCGGAGCATTGTGGATTTCACCGGCAAGTCTGACGTATTACGGAACGGCGGAACTGCCTACCGGACGCGGGAACGAGATTGAAATGATGGATATTTACGACCGTGATACCGGCGAGCTTATCCGGCTTGATCCCGTGACCGGTGAGAAACAGTCGTGGACAACAGATCGGCATATTGACTTTCTCGGTTACTCAGCCGGATACGCCCTCGCGCGGCTGGTTGATTATGTGGAATATCTGGAAACCGGCGTGAGAGACAACACGATATACAAGCTGACGCTGAACGATGACGGCACAGTGACGATTGCCGGAACGATCGATGAGGTGAACTGACATGAAAAAACTGCTTGTACTGCTGACTGCGCTGATTCTACTGACGTCCTGCCGCGGGAACAACGGGATATCCGACGTGCAGTATCTGTACAGCCGGAACGTCGTGAGCCGGGAGTATGATGTTGTGACAACGCTGACCCGGCAGAATCTCGAAACGGGGAACGTCACCACGCTCTGCGCCGATCCCCTGTGCGACCATTCGACGGAGTCCGGCTGTACCTTCGCCGATGTGCTCAATTTTGAGGTCGACGCGGAAAAGGGACTGATTTACTTCTGTAAGAATATCCGGACGGATGACGGTGAGGAAGCGCATGTCTGCGTGTACGATATCGCCGGGATGCAGGCACGGACACTGCACGTTTACCGGGATGGAATGGACAGCATGTGGACAACGGCGTTCCGGTTCGGGTACTGCTGGCGGATTTCCTCCGTGACCGACGATGGCATCGACGACTATTGTGTGAGCATGACGGAGCAAAATTTCGATGAGCCGACCGTGATGCCTGTGAACACCATGCCGTTTGCGGAGGGAAACCGCTTCTGGTATTACGCGGAGCAGAAAACCGCCGGCGGGTATGCCGTGTCGTTCTATCTTCAGGATAAGGACTTCAAGGAGGAGCCGGTCGTGATCGCGGAGGACTTGTATGCGTCGGATTACCGCGTTGCGGGAGAGTGGCTGTACTTCTTGCAGAACAAAATCCTGTACCGCATCGCGCTCGACGGCACTTATCCCGCGAAACCGGAGGCTCTGGTGGAAAATGTCGCGGATTATACGGTGTCCGGCGGAAAAATTTTTCTTCTGAGGCGTGAGGAAAAGCCCGTTTCCGTCGGT
The DNA here is from genome assembly GCA_017463075.1 of Clostridia bacterium. GTDB lineage: Bacteria > Bacillota > Clostridia > Oscillospirales > CAG-272 > UMGS1696. The sequence goes on along the minus strand of JAFTPW010000052.1, from coordinate 698 downwards.
TATGATGTATTCCTGGAAGAGGAGATTTACAACACCTGCGGAAGTACCCTGTGGATCGCTGACCCGGAGACGGAAACGGTGAAGGTTTTTGCGGAACTGGACGACTACGTGATCGGACTGAGAAAGGCGGACTATGTTGACGGGAAAATCGTTCTCGGATACGGCATCTGGACGGAAGAAGACGGAGTCACACGCTGGCGCAGCGGCGGAGGCGGCATCATCGTCGTGGACGCGCACACCGGGGACTGGATGGTGCATCCGAATGCCTGATCCGCTTGACAGAACGGAGAAACTGAGGTATGATATGAGTAAAATGAACATTACAAAAACAGCGGCGGCGGTGCTTCTGGCAGGACTGCTGACGGCGGGATGCTCCTCTCCGGTGTATCTCCCAGCGGATGAAACGGATGCGGTGCCGGCTGTCCCGTTTACCTATACCGAATCGGACGACAGCATACCTCCGGGAAATGCGCAGTCCAATGACGACATGCTGTATCACGGCGGGTATATCTACATCATGCCGGGGGATAAGCAGCCGGTGTACCGGTACAACGTAAAAACCGGCAACGTCACCTGCATGTGTCAGGATCCATTGTGCATGCACGACACGGAAGAATGTCCGCTCTACGGTCTCCGGCTGCAATTCTACATCACCGCGGACGGCGAGCTGTGCTTCTACCGGCAGTTCGGCTCGATGA
>JAFTPW010000051.1:0-5747 GCA_017463075.1 Clostridia bacterium | reverse complement strand
TCAACGTGGCTCTGCTCAGCCTGCTGTATTCCGCATTTGACACAATCCGCCGGAAGCTGACCGTGGACCGTCCGGTAAAGCGGATCACGGAAGCGGCGGAGAAGGTCATGCAGGGCGATTTTTCCGTGCGGATTCAGCCGGCGAAAAACTCCCTCACAGAAGCGCGGTTCAACGAAATCATTGACTGCTTCAACCGGATGACCGCGGAGCTGTCCGGTGTGGAAACGCTGCGGACGGACTTTATCTCCAACGTCTCCCACGAGATGAAAACGCCGCTCGCCGTCATACGGAATTACGGAACTCTCCTCGAGGAGCCGGGACTGGACGAGGACAAACGGCTCGAATATGCCCGCGTCATCTCGGATAGCAGCCGGAAACTGGCGGATCTGATTACCAATATTCTCAAGCTGAACCGTCTGGAGAATCAGCAGATCTATCCGCAGAAAAAGGAATACAACCTGAGTGAGCAGCTCTGTGAATGCCTGCTGGCGTATGAGAATGTGTGGGAGCGGTCGGAAATTGAGCTTGAAACGGAAATTGACGACGACGTGATGATTCGTGCGGACGAGGAGCTGCTGGCACTGGTCTGGAACAATCTCTTCTCCAATGCGTTCAAGTTCACCGAACCGGGCGGCAGGGTTTCGGTCTCACTCTCGCACGGGGACTATTATGCCGTTGTGAAGGTCAGTGACACCGGATGCGGCATGACTTCGGAGACCGGCGCACATATTTTTGAAAAATTCTATCAGGGCGACACCTCCCACTCCACTGCCGGAAACGGACTGGGTCTTGCTCTCGTGAAGCGGATCATCGACATCACGGGAGGCGAAATCTCCGTCACCAGTGAGCTCGGCGCGGGAAGTACGTTCACGGTACAGCTGCCGGTACAGGCATAGGAGGCTCTATGGACTGGAAAACAATTTGCAGAAAGCTCCTGTTTCTCCCGCTGTGGCTGATCGGGCTTCTTGTGCTGTTCAGTGCGGTGGCTCTTGCGGCGGTTTTTGTGTACGGATGGGAAACGGCTCCCTTCGCGTATGCGGTGTATGTCACTGCCTTTTATACGCTGAGCGTTCTGTGCCTTGCCTGTTGGAAGACGATCCCGGGATATTACCGGAGCATAAAAGGCAAAGTGTACGGCAATCCATACGCGAACCGCTACCTGACCGACACCGCATTCAAGACCCATGTGTCCCTGTACGTCTCCTTCGGAATCAACCTGCTGTATGCCGCGGCGAATGCGTTTTCCGCTGTGTTTTACAGTACATGGTGGTTTGCGCTGTTTGCCGTGTACTACGCGATTCTGGCGGTCATTCGGTTTCTGCTGGTACGGTACGTGAACCGCAATTCCATCGGAACCAGCCGCATGGGAGAGCTGAAGCGGTCACGCCTGTGCGCGTATATCCTGATTTTTGTAAACCTCATTCTCTCAGGCGCCGTGCTCATGATGCTCCACTTCAACCGTGGATTCGAGTACCGCGGCATTCTCATCTACATCATGGCAATGTACGCCTTCTACATGACAGGATCTGCCATCCGGGATATGATAAAATACAGGAAACTGGGCAGTCCCGTCATGTCAGCCTCAAAAATTATCAAATTCGCCGCGGCGCTGGTGTCGATGCTGTCTCTGGAAACGGCAATGTTCTCCCAGTTCGGCGGAGATATGTCACCGGAAGCACAACAGCTGATGATTATGCTGACGGGAGCCGGAATTGCTGTCATCGTTGTCACCATGGCAGTCTACGTCATCGTCCGCAATACCAAGGAAATCCGAAAACTGAAAAAGGAACAAAGACATCATGGAGAATCAGAATAAGAACGAAAGCTTCACATACACCTATTCTGCCAGACAGCAGGAGGAAATCAAGCGCATCCGCCAGAAATACCTGCCGCCGGAAGAGGACAAAATGGAACAGCTCCGCAGGCTCGACAGAAGTGCTGCGCAGAAGGGAAACATCGCCGCGCTTGTGACCGGTGTGATCGGGATGCTCTTTTTCGGCTTCGGGATGTGCTGTGTCTTGGTGTGGACCGGCATGCTGCTGATTCCGGGAATTCTGGCAGGTATTTTCGGAATTGTGCTGATGGCTCTTGCGAATCCGGTCTATCACTGCATCACGAAAAAAGAGCGCGAACGCATAGCTCCCGAGATCCTTCGTCTGACGGATGAGCTGATGAAGTGACGGTACAACCGAATATGACGCCGCGTCAGGATGTATGGGAATCCGTCGCGGTGTTTTTTTGTCCGGTCGGCTGACACCTTCGGCATACTTCCGGCAGAAAAGCATATGCTGTGCACGGAGGTGACGGACTTATGCAGAAACGTCAGATCAGAATCCGGTGCGTGTATCGGAATCCGGAAATAACACTCGGCGGGCTTTTGATGGAATCCTTCCGTCTCTATCTCAGCCGTATCCGCGCAGAATGACGGGAAACGGAGGAGGCATGCAACTGAATATCAGCAGTCCCGGAGACTACCATGCGGCACTGTACATCAGACTGTCGAAGGAGGACGAAAACGAAGGCCCGTCCGAAAGCGTGACCAATCAGAAATCCCTGCTGAACGGGTTTGTGAAGGAGCACAGTCTCGACGTGTACGATACGTACATAGACGACGGCTGGAGCGGCACGAATTTCGAACGTCCTGAATTCCGGCGGATGATTGAGGATATCGAGGCGAAGAAGGTCAACATGGTTATCACCAAGGATCTGTCGAGACTGGGACGTGACTATATTATGACCGGGCACTACATGGAACGGTATTTTCCGGAAAAGCGCGTGCGGTATATCTCGCTTCTCGACGGCATCGACACCGGTGTGGAATCCACTGCCAACGATATCACTCCGTTCCGCGCCATCATGAACGACATGTACGCGAAGGATATTTCCAAGAAAATCAAAAGCGTCAAGCGGGACAAACAGCGGAAGGGACAGTTCATCGGCGGCAAACCGGTCTACGGCTATAAGATGCACCCGACGGAGAAAAACAGAATCGTCATCGATGAGGAGGCGGCATCGGTTGTCCGGCGGATTTTCGGCATGGCACTTTCCGGTGTAAGCTGCCGGCAGATCGCGATCCGTCTCAACGATGAAAAAATTCCGCCGCCCGCGGTGTATGCCGGACGGAAGCCGGGAAAACAGGGTCCGTATGCCGGTATGTGGTCTGGTGAGCGGATTGCCGAAATGCTGCGGAACGAAACCTACATCGGCAATATGGTGCAGGGACGGTCGGTGAAAATCAGCTACAAATCGAAAAAATGCCTGAAGCAGAGCCCGGAAAACTGGATCGTGGTGGAGGGAACCCATGAACCGATCATCGACCGGGAATCGTTCCGGAAAGCCGGCATGATGCTGGAAAGCCGGAAGCACACCCGGAGCCGGACATACGATTTTCTGCTCAAGGGGCTGATATTCTGTCACGAATGCGGGCATCCTATGGGTGTCGTGAACCGGAAAAACGCCGCGGGAGAAGATGTGCTGTATCTTGTGTGCAGAACCTACCAGCGGTTTACGAAATCCGGCGTCTGCACCGCTCATGCGATCCAGGAAAAAACACTCACGGATGCGGTGACGGCGAAGGTGCGTGAGGTCTGTGAAGGACGGATGGATCCGGAATCGCTGGAAACGGCCGCGCTTGCCGTCATGGAGAATAAACCGGACAGCAGGGAAGAGCGGATCCGGGAACTGCGCGCAAAAATCGGCAGCATGACGGCGAATCTCGATCAGATGTACATGGATCGGCTCGGCGGTCTTCTGACGGAAACGGATTTTGACCGGATGTACCGGAAAATCAGGGAAGACCGCACCGCGCTGGAAAACTGTCTGGCGGACACGGAGCGGGAGAAGGCGCATTTCCGGACGCCGGAGGAAAGGGCACGTGCGCTCGCTTCGGAGTTCATGGAATCCGCATGCACGGACAGGGAGGTTCTGGTCAGTCTGATCGAGAGGATCGAGCTGACCGACGACAGGGAAGTCATCATAAAATTCCGCTTCCGCGATCCGGAGGCGTTTGTTTGACGGCATCGAACTTACAATAGCGGCAGCGGTATGTATCGCGGATTGAGAAAGCGGCGCTGGAAAAGCTGAGAAAAATCCTGTAAACGGCATAAAGCAGCCGGATCGCATTCATGAATTGGATTCAATTATGAAGGAATATCGGTGAAATTCTTTCTAAACAGCCTTAATTGTTCAAGAATCGTTGCCAATTTTCGCCTGATCCGGCTGTTTTTTCTTCATTTTCTATTGACAAACCATGTCCGGGAGTGTATAATACTTCCGTGTACAGTAAAGAAGAACCTTCTCCGTTCTCACCTTACCGCGCCTGCGGATAGGGTTAATAGTGAACCTGATGGATGCGGGTGAATTGTTTTCGTGCGGAGACTGACTTCTTCGCGCGTTTTTTCTGTTTTGGTGTTTAGAAAGGCGCGCAGGGTGGAATGCTGTACAGGGACGGTTTCTGCTGTCCCGGATGAATACGGAACTATGGGATCACTCCCTTGTTCAATATACATTTTTCTATACATTTTTTGGAGGAAATCATGAAAAAGCTCATCGCAATGCTGCTGGCACTGACCATGTGTCTCGGCATGTTCGCGGCGTGCGGTTCCAAGAATGCTGACGTAAGCTACACTTACAACGGTGCTACTACCGCTCTCGGCAACAACTGGAACCCTCACACCTGGGAAACCAGCGCTGACGACGCGATCAACGGTTACATCACCTCTCCCTTTGTAACCATGTCCATCAAGGACTCTGAAAACGGTGTGTACCAGTGGGTATATGAAATGGCAACCGCCATCACCGACGTAACCAAGGATCACAAGGACGACCTGACCAAGTACGCAGTAACCCTGCCCGAAGGTCAGACCGCAGAAACCACCGAATCCGGCTATGTATTCGAAATTGCCCTCAATCCCGACGCAAAGTGGGAAGACGGCACTCCCATCAACGCAGACAGCTACATTTACTCCATGAAGCAGTTGCTTGCTCCCGAAATGCACAACTACCGTGCTAACCTGTACATCGCAGGTGAATCCGCTCTCGCAGGCGGCGCAGCATACTACAACTCCGGCGCTCCCATCTACAATGCAATGGTAGCTCCCTATGAAACCGAAGGCGACTTCTCCTACGATCTCGAAAAGGGTATCGCTGACGGTCTCGTATATGTTAACGTAACCAGCGCTGACATCACCCTTTACTCCATGTCCCTCGCAGAACTCAACTCCACCTACGGCATGGGCTTCGACGCTGAAGTCAAGGAACTCACCGATGCTGCAAACGCATACGGCTACACCAAGGTTACCGCTGAAAACCGCGCTACCGTTGAAGCTCTGATTCACGGTCTGCTCTCCGGTCTCTTCGGCATCACCGATGAAGCTGACCTCGCAAACTACACCAAGGAAGCTCTCTGGGTTGACACTCAGACCAAGGGCGAAGTTGTTGACTACGATTCCGCAGTAGGCTGCTACAAGGTTGATGACTACACCATCCGCTATGTATGTCAGACTGCAATCGACATCAACTACTTCCTTACCTCCTGCACCAGCACCTGGCTCGTTTACGAACCTCTGTACGAAGCAGGCAAGGACACCACCGGCGAACTCGTAACCACCAACTACGGCACCTCCATGGACACCACCATGTCCTACGGTCCCTATAAGATCGAATCCCTCCAGGCTGACCGTCAGATCGTATTCACCCAGAACGAAAACTGGTTCGGCTGGGAAGAAGAAGACGGCATGCTTGTTTCC
>JAFTPW010000050.1:0-3349 GCA_017463075.1 Clostridia bacterium | reverse complement strand
GACATGGATTCCTCGACCGCTTCGTTCAGGGTTGCGGTAAGGGCTTCGTTTTCCGCATGCAGAGCCATGACGGTTTCCTGACCGTTTTTCGCATCCGCAAGCTGAGCTTCGTATTCGGCACGCACCGCCTTGATTCTGTCGTCCGCCGCCTTCTTTTCGGATTCCGCTGCATTTTTGGCTTCGCTGAGCTGAGCGGACAGCGCGGATTTTTCTTCTCTGAGCGAGTTGATGACGTTTGCCTGCGCGTCGGTCTCCGCTTTCAGGAGATTCAGACGCTTGGTCAGCTCGGCAATTTCGCCGTCCTTTGCCTTGGTCAGCTCAGACGCCGCGATCATGTCGGCATTGGACTGCGCGCGCACTGCGTTCAGCTGTACCTCTGCCGCCTGAGCCGCTTCCTTCTGACGTTCACTTTCCGCCTGTGCCTTTGCGAGAGCCTGATTCAGCTCCTCGGTTTCTGCGGCGTGTCTGAGATCGGTTTCCTTGATGTATGCATTCACGTCCTCGCGGTTGTATCCGCCGAGCGCACTGCGGAATGCTGTCTTTCCGTTGTTCATCGTACACCTCCGTTGTACTGTGATAATTTTCTATAATAATTGTAGCATATTCCGACAGGAAAATCAACGGATTTCACCGGAAAAAGTAAAAATAATTTACATCCGCTGTGACAAAGCACCGTCCCGTTCATTCAGCCGAAACAAATCCGCCGGAAAACGCAAAAAATAGGGAATATACATATAGACGAAAGGGGAAAAATGTGCTATAATACCATTTATAATTACGATATCTGTACTATTTTTATGATTGGAGAAATCACAATGGATTATAAAGCTCTCGCGGATCTTCTGTTCCCGGATGTCACCATGACCATCGAAGAAGCAGAAGCAAAGTATCCCGCGCGCAATCTTCCCGAAGGTGCCAAGGTTACCCGTTTCGCACCCAGCCCCACCGGTTTCGTTCATTTCGGCGGTATGTATCAGGCAGTTGTCAACGAAAGACTGGCGCATCAGTCCGGCGGCGTGTTCTTCCTCCGCATCGAGGATACCGACGGTCAGCGTGAAGTAACCGGCGCGGTTGAAGCACTCATCAAGACCCTGTCCGAATACGGCGTTGCATACGATGAAGGTTATGTAATCGGTGAAAACGGCGAGCTGGTGGAAAAGGGCGCATACGGTCCGTACAAGCAGAGCCAGAGAGCCGAACTCTACCATGTATTCGCAAAGAAGCTCGTCGAAGAAGGTAAGGCATATCCGTGCTTCTCCACCGAAGAAGAACTGGAAGAAATCCAGAACACCGACAAGAAGGCGGAAATCAAGAATACCGACTGGCATGTAGCCGCAGAACAGAAGAGAGCCGCTATGCTGGCAGGCCGTGAATTCACCATGGAAGAAGTCAAGGCGCATCTCGAAGCGGGCGATCCGTTCGTACTGCGTATTCTTGCTCAGGGCGATCCCGAAAAGAAGACCAGATTCACCGACCTTGTCAAGGGCAATCTCGAAGTGCCGGAAAACGATGAAGACTTCGTTCTTCTCAAGTCCGACGGCATTCCGACCTACCACTTCGCACATGCCGTGGACGATCACCTCATGAAGACCACCCACGTTATCCGCGGCGAAGACTGGCTCCCCAGCCTGCCCAAGCACATCCAGCTGTTCCAGTACCTCGGATTCAAGATGCCCAAGTACCTCCACACCGCGCAGATTCTCAAGAACGACGAAAACGGCGGCAAGAAGAAGCTGTCCAAGCGTGATATGGGCGCAAAGATGGACGACTACCGCGAAATGGGCTACGCGACCGAATGCGTATGGGAATATCTGCTCACCCTGCTCAACTCCAACTTCGAAGAATGGCATGCGCAGAACCCCGCAAAGAGCTATATGGATTTCCCGTTCAACATCAAGAAGATGTCCGTTTCCGGCTGTCTCTTCGACTTCCAGAAGCTCAATGACGTATCCAAGAACGTTCTCTCCAAGATGACCGCGGATCAGGTTTACGAAGGTGCGGTTGACTGGTACGGTGATTTCGAACCCGAATTTGCAGCTGCCCTGACCGCCGATCCCGCGTTCACCAAGGCAATCTTCGCAATCGGACGCGGCGGAAAGAAGCCGAGAAAGGACCTGACCACCTGGAAGGACGTCAAGCCGTACATGGGATTCTTCTACGACGGATTCTTCAGAGTGGAAGACGAAATCGACGCAAAGTTCGACCGTGCTGATGTCAAAGCCGTGCTCACACAGTTCAAGGAAACCTTCGATGAAGCGGACGACATGAACACATGGTTCGGAAAGATCCAGCAGATCAGCGAAGGGCTCGGCTATACCTCCGACATGAAGGCATACAAGGCAGATCCCTCCGCATTCAAGGGCAACGTCAGCGATGTATCCATGTTCCTCAGAATCGCAGTCACCGGCAAGCTCAACTCTCCCGATATGTACGCCGTCATGCAGATTCTCGGCAGGGAAAAGGTATTCGCAAGAATCGACGCGATGCTGGAAACGCTGTAAATCAGATAAAATAAATTCCAATGACGAAAGAGAGGTGGTTCCCGTGTCGGGACAGCAGCAGAACGAAGTCCTCCCGCAGCAGATCCGGCATGAGAATTGCCGCGTCCGTTATTTCAAACCGTGATAAGATTTCAAACTGAACAGAGGAAAATAAAATGGCAGAAAAATCATCCAACTTCATTCATGATTTTATAGATGAAGATCTCGCTGCAGGGAAGGTTGAGAAGATTCACACCCGGTTCCCTCCCGAACCGAACGGTTATCTCCACATCGGTCACTGTAAGGCGCTGATTATTGACTTCGGCACCGCGAAAAAGTACGGCGGTCTGTGCAATCTCCGCATGGACGACACCAACCCCGCAAAGGAAGACACCGAATACGTGGAAGCGATTCAGGAAGACATCCGCTGGCTGGGCTTTGACTGGGACGACCGCTTCTTCTACGGCTCCGACTATTTCGAAAGAACCTACGAACTTGCGGAAGAGCTCATCAAGAAGGGCGACGCTTACGTCTGCGAGCTGACTCCCGAAGAATTCAAGGCAAACCGCGGCGACCTCACCCATCCCGCCGTTTCTCCCTACCGCGACAGACCCATGGAAGAAAGCCTGGATCTGTTCCGCAGCATGAGAGCGGGCGAATTCCCGGAAGGCAAGTACACCCTCCGTGCGAAGATCGACCTCGCATCCGGCAACTTCAACATGCGTGACCCCGCGCTCTACCGCATCCGCTATATCGAACACCACAGACAGGGAACCAAGTGGTGCATTTTCCCGATGTACGACTTCGCTCACCCCATTCAGGACGCGCTCGAAGGCATCACCCACTCCCTCTGCTCCCTCGAATATGAG
>JAFTPW010000049.1:0-3319 GCA_017463075.1 Clostridia bacterium | reverse complement strand
CGACATCTTTGTAATGTCCGGGTATATTCCCGACTGCTTCAGCGGCAATCTGCCCTTCTGCCGTCAGTTCACATTTATGATTCAAAAGCGCATCTTTATCCCAGAATAGATTCACTTTATCTTTCACGCAGATTGTCACAAAATACGTTCCCGGCATCGAATAGTTATGGGAAGCCAATCTGTTTAATTTCAGTTTTATCTTATACATATCAATCACCACCAATATCTTACCGCACCCGCCCCATTTTGTCAACCGAAATCGCAAATTCACCCTTGCCTGCGCCGCCGGGATGTGCTATAATAGGTACAACATACACAAAAATCAAAAACTGAGAGGACAAATCCTATGAAACTGGGCGAAAAATTCGGGATTTACGGCATCGATGACGAGCGTGCGCGGAAGGTGATTTTCCCGACCCGTGTGGTTCTGACAAACGGCAATGTACGCGGGGCTGAGCATCTGACCGAATACAAGCCGGCGCAGGTTGCGATCTACGGCTACCACGATCAGTGCGTGCTCGATAACCGGAACGCCGACACCAATGCAGGGGTGCTTGTCGACTTCGGACGGGAGCTGCACGGGACGCTGACCGTATCCGTCTGGTCGATGAACGGTGCGTATGCGAACTACACCATCCGACTCGGCGAGAGCGTTTCCGAAGCCATGCACGCCATCGGCGTCAAAAATGCGACCAACGACCACGCCAACCGCGACATGCAGACCGGCAGCGGCCCGTGGGCATCCAACGAAACCAACGAGAGCGGCTTCCGTTTTGCCTATATCGAGCTGACATCCCCCGGCATGTTCATGGAAATCCGCTGCATCACGGCGACCCTCATCTACCGCGACATCGAATACCGCGGCTCGTTTGAATGCAGTGATCCCGTCATCAACAAAATTTACGACACGGCGGCGTACACGGTGCATCTGAACATGCAGAGATACCTCTGGGACGGCATCAAGCGCGATCGTCTCGTCTGGGCAGGTGACATGAACACCGAGCTTGCCGCGATTCTGGCAGTCTTCGGCGAAAACGAGGTTGTTCCGAAATCCCTCGATCTTGTGAAAAACGTGACGCCCACCGATGCTTCCATGAACGGGCTGTCCTCCTACAACCTGTGGTGGCTTCTCTGTCACTGGGAATGGTACATGGGCACGGGCAACTACGGCTATCTCGCACAGCAGAAGGAATACATTCAGGAAATGCTGACCCGATACGCCGGATACATTGACGAAAACGGCTGCGAAATTCTTCCCGAGGGACGCTTCTTCGACTGGCCGACCAACAATTATCCCGATCCCAAGCACGCGGGACTTCAGGGACTTCTGCGGTATGCGCTCCTTGCCGGCGGCGAGATCATGAAGACGCTCAGCGAACCGGAAACGGCTGCGATGTGCTACCATGCCGCGGACAGAATGCTCGCACACCGTCCCGATCCCGGAAACTGGAAACAGCCTGCCGCGCTCCTCGTCATGGGCGGTCTGCTTGACGCGAAGGAAGCGTTCGACAAGTGCATTTCCGTCGGCGGCGCTCAGGGTCTGTCCACGTTCCTCGGCTACTACACCCTCTCCGCGATCGAAAAAGCGGGTGAATACCGTGCGGCACTCGACATCATGAAGGGCTACTGGGGCACGATGCTCGAGATGGGCGCGACGACGTTCTGGGAAGACTTTGATGTGAACTGGGCGAAGGGCGCGACTCCGATCGATCAGATTGTACCCGAGGGCGGCATCGACATCCACGGCGACTTCGGCAATCACTGCTACGTGAAGCTCCGCCACAGTCTCTGCCACGGCTGGGCATCCGGTCCCGCACCGTATCTGGCGGCAAACGTGCTCGGCATCAGACCGCTTGAACCCGGATGCAGAACCGTGAAGTTCGACCCGCACATCGACGGACTCGACTGGGCACACGGCAAGTACCCGACACCTTACGGCGACATTGAAGTGGAAATCCACAAGGACGGCGGCTTCTGCAAGGCACCCGACGGCGTCAATGTTGTGATGGAATAATGCAAAACAGAAAGGCAAAAGTATGATTCACGATATCGTTCTCGAATCCCGAAGCTACCGCAGCTTCAACGAAAGCATCAAGATCGGGAAGGAAGACCTCGAAACCTTCATCGACACGGCGCGGCTCTGTCCGAGTGCATGCAATTTCCAGCCGCTGAAGTACCGCCTCGTTTACGAACACGACGAGGTTGAGGAGCTTCTCGCGCTGACCCACTGGGCGGGATTTCTCCCGGATGCAAAGCTCCCGCCGGACGGACACCATCCCACCGCGTTCATCGTCGTCTGCTGTGACACATCCGTTGTGGAAAACGTGGACAACGCGCGGTTTGACGCCGGAATCGCCAGCCAGACCATCATGCTCCAGGCATGTGAAGCGGGCATGGGCGGCTGTATGATCGGTGCGTTCAAGCCGGACGAGGTTTCCAGACAGCTCCTGATTCCGACGAAGTACCGCCCCATCGTTCTGCTCGCGCTCGGCATCCCGGACGAGACCGTTTTCATCTGCAACGTGCCCGCGTCCGGCTCGACGAAATACTACCGCGACAAGGCAAATCTGCACTATGTCCCGAAGCGTTCCCTTGAGGATGTGATTATTGAATGATCTATCCCATCTCCGCACTTCTCATCACGGTTTTCCTCGCGGCAGTCACGGTTTTTGAGCGGAAGAAGCCCTCGCCGTGCTGGAAACGGATCAATCTCGGACTGTTTCTCGCCGGGGTTCTCCTCGTTGTGCTCTGCCGTGTGACTGCGGGCGTGATGATTTCCTCCAGCGGACAGACGGAGACGTGGATGGAGTGGGCGCATGACATGCTCGCACAGCATTACGCGATCTCCTTCCCCGTTCTTCTCGTGCTGACCGGGATTCTCCTGATCGCGTGGCTTCTCTCCATGACGGAAAAGCGCCGCCGCAGTACGGTCGGTCTGTTTCTCCGCCGCACGGTCGGGATTCTCGCGTCCGTTTCCCTTCTCCTGCTCGCTCCGCTGTATGCGTTCATGACCGAGAACGATTCCGTGCCGCTGGAAACTCTGATTCTCCTCTCCGGCATCGGCGAAGCGCTCATTCTCCGGCTCACCGACGCGCTCGAGGGATTTTTCCCGCCGCGGAACAGGTGAAGTTTCTGTGACGGCAATCTTTTGTCACGCTGAAAACTGCACAAATCACGGAATCTCTCTTGATATTTTCTTTCATCTATGTTAAAATAGAGGAAATATGTATCAGAAAGGCGACCACATGAAAAAGATCCGGCTTTCCATCACCTCTGCAATTCTGGCACTGACCATGGTGCTTTCGCTCGGCATGCTCGT
>JAFTPW010000004.1:0-2934 GCA_017463075.1 Clostridia bacterium | reverse complement strand
GTAGTCGGACACATGCAGGGTCACGATCTTCTCACCGACGGCGCGGATGTAGTGGACGTTGGATTCCGTCAGGCTGTGGTTGGTATCAAATACCACGCGCAGATCGGGAATGCGGTCGAGGAAATACAGCATCTCGTCGGATGTGCGGCAGAGGCAGGTACGCGGCAGATTTTCCAGCGCGAGAACCATCCCGGCTTTCCCGGCAGCCTCCGTGAGCTTCGCGATGGTGTCAGCGGCAATTGCAAGCCGTTCCGCGCGTTCTTCTTCCTGATACGGCTCTCCGGAAGGATGGATGACGGCAAAGGTCACACCCGCGTCCCCGGCGGCGTTCATCAGCTCGGTCTGGACTGCGATCAGCTTTTCCCGTACCTCAGCGTCACGTGCGGCAGGGTCGAACTGCGAGAACGGTCCGAACGGCAGGTGAATCGAGGAAATGTTCACGCCGTGCGCCTTTGCGAGAGCGGAAATCTCCTTTGCTTTGTTCGGGTAATCCAGTGTTTCGAAGAACGGCTCCGGCTTACCGGACGACAGCTCGATTTCATGAATGCCGTTTTCAGCCATTTTCTCAAAATCCCCTGCATTCATCCGTCCGACACCGAACGATACGGCAAGGGGCCATGTTTTGCGGTCAGTCATATTCACACCTCGTACTGACAGATTTGGATGACTTGATTTTAGCATATCTGCCATGGCTTTGCAAGTGGTTTGCGGCTATTTTTTCATCTTTTTCACAATAAAAAACCGCAGGCGGTGACCCACGGTTTGTGTGATGGATGAAAATCAGATCTGGAAATTCGGTTTTGCGGCGTCGATCTTGCTGCCCTTGGTGATGGGACCGTTGAGCTGAACCGCGCGCCATTTTTCCTCAAACGCAATCGCGGACGCCGACGGAACGGGAGCCGGCACACGTCCGAAGAAGCGGTCTTCAAACCTCGCGGACTGCTCTGCGAGAAGTTCAATCAGCTCAGCCGGCGCGTCTTCCATGGCATAGGCACGCATCGCAGTACCCTCGCCCTGACAGATCCGCTGACGGCGCGGGAAGTAGGTTTTCAGAAGGAACTGCGCGTAGGACACCAGTCTCAGGCTTCCGTAGCAGCGGTACTGGCGCGCATATTCATCCCCGACGGCTTCGACCGCAGTACAATTGCCCGCACGGACCGCGCCGATGATGGCGTCGTTTTCGTTTGCCTCAGCGAAGCAGATCGTGAAGTAATGCGGGAAGGTTCCGGCTTTCTCGATTCCGTGCACGTCACGGGAGCCGACCACGGGGATCGTCACGCCTTCCGCGCGGAGTTCTGCCCACAGTGCCACGGAGCGGTTGTTGCCGACCTGACCCATGCCGCCGATGAGCTCATATGCATCGAACATGCCGCTTTTCAGGAGAATCTGCGCAAATTCGTCGCGGACATTGTGAACCCGCCCGGACGGTCTCCAGTAGGGATGCGCAAAAATCGCAAGTCCGCCCGCTTCGTGGATTTTGTCCGCCGCCCACATCGCTCTCGCGTAGCGGTAACGGTAGGATTCCGGAATCTCTGCGGGAACGCGGGTTTCGTATTCGGTGACTTCGGCTTCGTAGGCTTCTCTTTCATGCACATACTTCGCAGCGACGCTCTGTTTGCCGCCGACATGGACGATGTGAACCGTGCTGGTGGGTGCGTGGATTTCCTCACCGTACACGCGGGTGAATCCCATCTTCACGCCGGCGTAGGTTTCGTCGATTTCACCGCCGGGATAGTAGCGGTTGTGGTCGGTGAGCGCGTCAAAGTCGTAACCCTGTTCGCGGTAATGTCCGGCAAGTGCGGCAGGATCGCGTTTTCCGTCGGAGCGGAAGCTGTGGGAATGGAAATCGCCGCGCAGGGGACGGAGCTTGTACAGGTCTTCGGCAAGTGCGTACACGTAGAATTCCGTCACTTTCTTCTCCGCGTATTCCATCTGGATCAGAAACTCCTGCTCGCCGCGGAAGGTGTGGGTGAAGCGCAGAACGCCGCCCTCCGCCGTCACGTCGACAACTTCACGCGCGATGGGAAACTGGTAGTCCGGCTCGTCCCCGTCGATGGGAATGATAATCAGGCGGTAGGGAGTACCGTCGGGAAAAATGAACGCCTTCTCCGCGGGTGCGACGGTCATTTCCGTGGGTTTGTCCGTGGGAACGACGGCGGGATAAATTTCGTAATTGACAGGTGTCGGCAGCATAATCAGACCTCCGTTTGTTCGTTTTTGTTTTCTTTCCTTCATCATAGCACAAACCCCGCGGATTTTCAAGTGAAAAAGATGCAACGATTCGGCTGAGTTACATATAAAACATGTGGAAAGCGGAGAAAATCGATTCATCCCCTTGACAACGCCGACAACTGGGGATATAATATAGAAGTATGCAATCATACAATTTTAAAAAAGCTGTGACGGAACGAGTAGGCACGTCCGACGTTTCAGAGAGCCGGCATTCTGGTGCGAGCCGGTACGAAGACGACGCTGAAAATCACTCCCGAGCTGCATGGGTGACAAGCCTGTGCCGGTATTCCGCCGTTATACGGAAAACCATGACGAGTGCGAGTGGTACAAGCAGCTTTTTTACGCTGTTCCCGGACTGTCCGGGATTTTTTTGTTTATAAGATTACCCTGATATAGCGAAACTATTTTTACGGAGGAATTTATGTACAAGAAGGTCAACACCAACATGAATTTCGTGGAACGCGAACGCGAAACCCTGAAATTCTGGAATGATAACAAGATCTTTGAGAAGCAGCTGGAGCTCAACGCTGACAAGCCCGGCTACACATTCTACGACGGTCCCCCGACCGCAAACGGCAAACCCCACATCGGTCACGTTCTCACCCGTGTCATCAAGGACATGATCCCGCGCTACCACTGGATGAAGGGCTGCGACGTTCCGAGAAAGGCGGGCTGGGACACCCACGGTCTGCCCGTTGAAAT
>JAFTPW010000048.1:0-8036 GCA_017463075.1 Clostridia bacterium | reverse complement strand
TTTGCTCCGTAAATTTCAGCCTGCGGCGCGGTTATGGCAGTGCGCGCGGTGGTGTTAGCTGAAGAAACAATCCAGTTATTCTTTCTTATTTCTTCTTTCTTATTTATTCTTTTAAGCGCGGTCAGCCGACCTTCACCACCGGATCACACAACCCGCGCTGCTAAGTCCTCCTCCGAATGCGGTCATTGCGACGAGGGCGTCTTTTTTCAGCTTGCCGGCGCGGTTGGCTTCGTCGAGGGCGATCGGGACGCTGGCGGCTGCGGTATTGCCGACGTGGTCGATGTCTATGGTGAACTTATCCATGGGAAGTCCGAGCTTTCGGGCTGCCATGGAGATGATGCGGATGTTTGCCTGATGGGGTACGACGTGGTCGATGTCGGTGACTTCGATGCCGAGCTTTTCGCACATGGAGCGGACATGCCCGGTGAGTGCGTTGACGGCGAACTTGAATGTCTCCTGACCTTCCATGAAGATGACCGGCTTATCGGTATCCCCGGTGTCGGTGAAGATGGATGTACCTGCATATGCGGGAATTTTGATGACGCTGTCTCCGCCCTTTGTCACAAGCTCGGAGCAGAGGTAGCGGTTTTCTTCGCATGCACCGAGGACTGCCGCGCCCGCACCGTCACCGAAGATGACGCAGGTGCTTCTGTCCGTCCAGTCGATGATTTTGCTGATGCGCTCCGCTCCGATGACGATGGCATTGCGGATCCCGCCTTTGGCGAAGAATCCAGCCGCGGTGTCGAGAGCGAAGAGGAAGCCGCTGCATGCGGAGTTGATATCAAAAGCGGGGCACACCGCACCCAGTCTCGCCTGAACTTCACCGGCAACGGTGGGGCAGATGCGGTCGGGTGTGATGGTGCCGCAGATGATCAGATCAATATCAGCCGGAGTCAGTCCGCTCATTTCCATGGCACGTACTGCTGCGGTATATGCGAGATCTGCGGTGGTTTCGTGAACGGCGATGTGACGCTGGCGGACGCCGACGCGGGTCATGATCCATTCGTCATTCGTTTCCACGATGGCGGCGAGATCGTCATTGGTCAGAATTTTTTCCGGAAGAGCACTGCCCGTTCCGAGAATCTGAAATCTCATGGGGGACCTCCTTGTTGTCGTAATTTCGGTTAATGGGTCATCATAATATTATAGTTTGATATTAAAATCAAATCCCGTTGAAAAAGGGCGGAACCGGAGTTCACCCTGATGAACAGTAAACAAAAAGCAACAATAATATGATGAAACAATAATACCATATCAAGCATAGATTGTCAAGTGCCAGAATGAACAAAATATGTAAAGAGTTTTTGTGATGCGGTGTTATTGTTGACTTATCAATTGTTTGTTTGTCCGGAATCATGTAAAAAAGACGGAAAAACAGCCCCGATCCGCTGTGAAAAACGGGAAAACGGGACTGTTCCGGGGTTATGGATTCTGTGCCTGCAATTCAAGGATGTACGCATCGCGGCCGATTTCATCTGCACGTCCGGTGCGGGAGCTGACTGCGGACTTCACGTCGGTGAGGGTGAGATCCTTCGCGTCGTCGTTTTCGGCGTAGAGTCTGCCGGACTTGTATTCGAACAGGTACTGTCTGCCGCATTCGACGTACATTTCATAGTCCTCGTAGTAGTCGTCGGTGAGGAACATGAGGTAGGTTTTGCCGACTTCAACCGGGAGCGCGCCGTGGCTGGAGCAGCGGATGTAGTCGTTTTCGCCGTACTCGCCGGTCAGATACCGGAGCGCGCCGGAGAATTCCATGAGCTTCTGCGCGTCAATTGCGGGCATGAGACCTTCGTTGCACTGCACAAGGAGTTCGTCGCCGACGTTCACGGTGTCGGTTGTGTCGAGAAATTCCTCAACGACCCTGACTTCGTACTTGAAATCCGCGGTCAGGACGTCACCGGAGATGGCACCGCTTTCGATTTCCACGATTTCGCACGCGACGACGTGGGAGGAAATTTCGGCGATGATTTCGGGGGTATAGGTGAGCCCGGTGAAATTGAGATCCGCGTTGTCCGAGGTGAAGCCGAACTCCGCGACGATGTTTTTCTGTGCGCAGGAGGTGAAAAGCAGTCCCGCAAGGAGCATGGAGAGAATGATTTTCTTCATTATTATTTATTCTTTCTTATTTCTTCTTTATTCTTTTTTATCCTTTTCCCCGCATCCGCCGCCGCAGTCGGAGTCGCATCCGCAGATCACGCAGGCGCAGTCATCGCACGGCTGGTATTTCCGTTTTTCCGCAGCCATGCGTTCGTCGCGGAGCTTGCGGGCGGCGTAGATTTCGCGCATGATTTTCGCCCATCCGGTGATGGCGGTGTCCGTGCCGGGGATGGTCACGCCTGCCATGGGAACGCCGGATTCCGTGTCAATCGCCGGGCCGCCCGCTGCGGGAATGACGACGCCTTCGCGAACGGTGACGCCGCAGTCGGTGCAGACGATGTCTCCCGTATAGCCGTCCTTTGTCAGCGTCGCGAGCTTGTATCCCACGCGTTCGGTGCGGACGTGCTCGATGTGCAGATCCACGGTTTCGGCGGTGTTCAGTGCGGTGGAATTCACTTCGCGTCGGAGGATGGTGATATCCCCGGGATCGGGTGTGAGAGCCTTGAACGTGAGGACAGCGACCGGGATGCCTGCTTCCGTGCCGGAGAGGGAGACATAGCCGAAGGTGAATGCGCCGTCATCGTGCACCTCGGCGGTGTAATCCCCGAAAACGGCGGTGTTCAGGGGCGTGAGGGATGCGGGATCCCACCGGACTTCCGAGATGCCGCTTACCGATGCGGTTTCACTGCCGTTTTCATCCTTTGCGGTGACGGTGAGGGTTATGCTATCTCCGTCGAAGGTGACGCCGGGAATGGGTTCGGCTGTGTTTGCGGGCTTTGTGAGCGCGTCGGAGACTGCCTGAAGCGTACCGGAGAGGGCGGGATTGTACGTGCTGTCCGCCGGAATCGCGGTGAATTCTGCCGGATCAAGGTCATCGAAGACGGAATCGGGAGCCGCATCCGCGTTTGCATTCACGTGCAGAAGCGCCGCCGGCCAGTTGTTCTCGCCCATGTCCCCGATTCTCACGGCGTCAAAGCGCTTCGTTTCGGAAACGTAGGTCATGCGGTAGAGGATGCTGGTGTCGCCGCGGTATTCGCTGAGCCAGAGCGTGCCGTCCGTGTCGATGACGAGGGAGCAGAAGAGGTAATCCGTGCCGTAGCCTGCGAATTCTGCGCCGCATGCGGTGAGATTCGACGGAAAACTGCCGAGCATGGTGACTTTGCCCGCGTCGTCAATGAGAGCGAGCCAGACCGCGCCCGTGCTGTCAAGGAGGTACACGCCCTCGCCTGTGATGCCGCCGACGGTGACTTTTCCCTGCGCCGCGATGCCGGTGAGGTACTTCGCGCCCGTGCCGTTTCTCAGCGCGGAGGCGAGATTGACGCTCGTTTTCTTTGTGTCGAGCTCGTATGCGTCAACCGGTGAGGACGGCGTGAGGTAGGTCCAGTAGATGCCGTGGATGCGCGGTGTGCCGTTGTCGTCCGTGTACGAGCGGCTCGCGGTGAAGTCCCAGATGGGGTAATTGTTCGTGTCATAAGAAGCAAGCTCCGCACCGGCTGTGTCAATCGCCTTTATGATGAAGCTGTCGGTGACAACGTAGGATACGCCGTCCATGCCGGAGTCAGCGGCTGAGGTGATCTGACCGTCGATTTCACCGGAGGACGTGATCTCACCCGACGCGGTGTTCCAGTCAAAGAAGCGCGGGACGGTGTCCTCTCCCTGCAAAATGCCGCGCACGGTGACGTCGATGGTCTCCACGGTCACGGTGAAGGTATCGTACACGCCGGTGCCGGGAGCGGATGCGGTGATTTCAGCAATTCCGTCGCTGACTGCGGTGACATTGCCGAATTTGTCAACGGACGCGACGCTTGCATCGGAGGACGACCACGCCACGCCGGGATCCGCACTTTCGGGAAGAACGGATGCTGAGAGCGCGTACATGGTGCCGGTCATGAGCGTGAGCGTTTCCGGGGTTACGGTGACGGACTCTGCGGGATCCGCCTGCCCGAGCTCGGTGGAAACCTCGAACGATGTGCCGTTCATGGCGTAGTCGTACACGGTCAGGAGGAATTTCGTTCCGCTGACGCCGGAGAGATCGAGGGTGTATTCCGCTGCCTCGCCGGGCTCGATGTCGTCTTCTGCACCGGTGTAGGTCAGAGCCTCCGTGCCGGTTGTGTTGTAGAGAACCACGGCGGCGACGTAGCGGTTGTCCCATGCCGTCACGGTGAGGGTCATGGCATCCGGGTCAAGCACGGGTTCAGTGGACGTCGGCGGAGTCGTATCAATCACGCCGGGGAAGGAGAGCGACGCACCGTCACTGAGATCATCCCAGCGGACATCGCCGTCGGCGGAGACGTAATATTCGGGAGCGAGCGTGAGGGTGAGTGCGAATTCGTCCCCTTCCTTGAGGGAAGCGAGCGCACCCATGGCATCCACGGTCACGGACTGCGAGGTGCTCATCCACGTTTTCCGCGTGACATGCCAGTACGCCGGGAGAATGGTGCCGAGCTTCTGTTCCGCGAGAAGTTCATCGCCCGATGTCACCGTGATTCTTGCGGCGGATGCGGGTCGGATCGCGGCGAAGCGGAATTTATCGAAGGTATCGCCGTTCTGATTGTTGTAGGAATTGCGTTCTGCGAGGTAGGTTTTGTCGGGTACGAGAGGATTGCCGCCCCAGACGTAGGATTCACCCGGCTCGTCGGCGTAGGTGAGGGTCAGGGCGTTGGCGTAGTATGCCGCACTCTTCCGCGCACCGTAGAGGTATGGCGTGCGGGTCTCGTCCCCGGAGAGGTATTCGACTGCGGTGCCGACGTCAAACATGGGCATGTCCGTCCACGAGCCGTAGTAGCCGATCACAGGGATGGCGTGCGTTTCACCCACCTCGCCGTCGTCGGTTGTCAGCGCGCGGACCGTCGTGTAGCCTTCGATGTAGAAGCCGTTTTCCATGTATCCGGTGAGGAACTCCGCGTAGTCTTCGCTGAGGGCCGCCGTCACCGTGATGTGGACTTTGCCGTTCGCCGGTACGGTCACTGCCGCGTCGGAGTAGGATGTGAAGAAGAGATACGCGTCGTACGAATCCACCCGTCCGTCGGCGTTGAGGTCAGCGTTGTCGGCGTCATGGATCGAATCCCGCACACCGACCGCGTAATCGAGCAGTGCCTGACCGTCGTTTTCGTCAATGTCGCCGTCCCCGTTGAAGTCGCGGGCGAAAATGCCGGGCTCGGAGGTGATTTCAGCCCCGTCCGCGGTGTATGTCGTGTGCATGAGAAGCGGGTAGGTCGTCTCATCCATGAAAATCGCCGTGTCACCGGCAAAGAAATCCTGCGTGAAATATTCTCCGGCGAGGGCGTAGGTTGTGTCCTCATCGGTGAGGTTGTACAGCGTGAAGCCATATTCGTAAATGCCGGTGCGCTCCGGGTCGTCTCCGAGCTCGGCTTTGATCTTGCCGTCAGCCGCACCCGCGTTTGTGCCGTCGTCCATGATGAGGTAGGAGTCCGCTGAAACCGCCGCGCCGACGTTTGCCAGACCCGCACCCTGCTTCATGACGGAGTAGGGCGTGCCGTAGTCGGATGCGGGATCGGTGAGCACCTGCGCGGTCGAGAGAAGAAGGCTCTGCGCAAGCGTCCGGGAGGTAAGTCCGGTTTTGGCGGTGAGGTCGTTTTCCTCAATGTACTGCGCGAGAACGGCGGTCATTCCCGCAGCCTGAGGAGCCGCCATCGATGTGCCGGACATGACCTTGTACGCATCCCCGGACTTCACGGAGCCGTCGACGGAGTAGATTCTGCCGCCGGGCGTGGTGATCTCGGGCTTCAGCTCAAGCTAGGACGGAATGCCCCACGAGGAGAAGTCGCTCATCGTGTAGTTTTCCGAGCCGTAGACATGCGCGCCCTTTCCGTCGGATATGGTGACTTCTCCGGTGTAACAGAGGACGTTTCCGTTTTCATCCGTGACGGCTTCGGCGCTCTCAAGTAGAATTTCACCGCCGGAGAGGGTGACGGATGCGACGGGGCTGTTAAAGTAGTACGCCATCAGATCCATGTTCAGCACAGCGTCCTCGCTGTTGACGATGATGACCCCTGCGGCTCCGTGCATGACGGCGGCGTTCGCTTTTTCGGCAAAGGTGGTTTCTCCGCGCCGGATGACAGCGATGTTTCCCGCCAGCACATCCGTGAGAGCGGCACAGTCGGCGTCTTCATTGCCCGCGTCCGGGAGGAAGACAAATGTGTACTCGCCCGGCTCGGATGCGAAGGAGACGTTGCCGTAGATGGCGGTTTCGGTGTAGAAAATCCGCATGCCGCCGCAGATGAGATAGGGATCGACCGAACCGTCGTTTTCCGCAGACGCGACGGAGAGATTGTTCGTGAAGGTGCCGGGCGCGGTTGCGGTGGAGAAATTGCCCCGGTCAGCGTAGGGATAGCCCCATCCGCCGGAGTTCGACAGGGGAGAGGCGGCATATGCCCACGAATAGGAGTTGCCGCCGGATACGGTCACGACGGTGGAGGTTTTGGAGAGATTGTCGAGAATTTCCTGGAACACGGTCACGGAAGAACGGCTCGAGCCCGCACCCGCTGTTCCGAGGGAGAGATTGACCGCGTCGCATCCGAGCACGATGGCGTCCTCAATCGCTGCCATGTAGTCGGAGTCGTACGCGCCGCCGTTTCTGCCGAAGACCTTCATGGTCAGAAGCTGACAGTCCGGTGCGGCACCTGCCATGGCAACCGCGTCATGTGCGTCAGCGTAGCCGTCCCCGGTCGGGATGTAGCGGTTGGCGGCGGCAATTCCTGCGACATGGGAGCCGTGGGAGCCTTGGGAGTCGCGGTCGTGGGTGACGTTGTTGTTCCGGTCGATGTAGTTGTACCCGAACGGGAGTTTCGCGTTGATGTAGAGACTTTCGGGCGTGCCTTTGTACTTCTGCGAGAGATTGAGCTGATCCCACACGGACGCAATTTCATCAGCATCCAGAAGATCCCACCCGGTGTCGCTCTCTGAGAGGGCATGGAGGAACGCACCCTCGTCGAAGGAGATGTGGTCGGTGTCCGTACCCGTGTCAATGACGGCGACGCGCTGACCCGCACCGGTGTAGCCTTCCGCCCATGCGGCAGTGGTACCCGTCATCGCGGATGAGGTCGCCATGGCAGGATCGTTCACTTCCTCGCGGTCAACGACGCAGGGGTAGTACACGGTCTCGACGATGACGTCCGCAACTCCGTCGACGGCGAGGATGTCTTCCAGTGCGGATTCGGGCACGTTCGCGGAGATGAGATTGGCGGCGAGGGTGAGATTCCACACCACATCCAGCTCGTCCCCGTCAAGGGCACAGCGGGAGATATCACCGGCGATCTCGTCCTGCTTCGCGAGAAGTGCCTGCCGGTAGGTTACGGCGTCTCGTGAATTGCTGTCGGCGAAACCCGCGTCGATGGCGCAGTCGTCCTCAAGGATCACGGATACGCGCACGTCCCCGGAGGATGCATCGGTATCGTCGGTGCGGGATGCGGGAATGACCTCGCCGAACACGCCGCGGGACGGGACAAGATCGGACGAGGTGACGGAAATCCCATCATCCGCGGAAACCGGAGACACCGGAAGCATCAGCGCCGCAAGGATGAGGGAGACGGATTTATGGAAAAAATTGTGTTTCATAAAAGGAATCCTCAGTGGAGTATGGTACATCTATTATATCACACCCGCCCGCGCCTTGCAAGTATTCTTGACAAAACCCCGGAGGCGTGATATACTTGAACGTGGAATGGGATGGGTTAGGGGATTATTTCGTCGAAATTTAGTTGAGCAAAGCGTTTATATGCCAAACGTGCAATTCAGTCATTCAGAGGGCGGGCTATCCTGTAAATCAAAGCCCGACATCCTGCCCGAAGAATCCGTGTACATCCGGCACCGATCGGCAGATGTCTGTGGTGTTCGTATCGGTTCGGCTGAAGGGGACTCACTTTGTAATAACGAATCATTTGCTGACATTATATTTGTGTAAACTATTCGTGGAAACT
>JAFTPW010000003.1:0-4170 GCA_017463075.1 Clostridia bacterium | reverse complement strand
ATATCCTTCATGGAGGCATAATAGATCTCATCGGAGAGATTTAGGCGTTTGTATAAATCGTGTGCATCCATACCGAGCAGGAAGAGCACGGCGAGCATGGAGAGATCGTTGTGAATGCCGAGATTTTTGGCGATTGTCTTGATTCTCGCAAGGATTGCTTTGTTGGCTTTGCTGCGCTCGGGATTTTCGAAGGCATTTGTCTTAATTTCTTTGTGTTTTTCGGCATATGCCGTTAATACGGATTCGCACACGGGGAGCATCTGAGCGAAAGCTTCATCCGGCAGATGAATGATTTCGGCAAATGCCTTGATATTTTCGGCGGTTGTCTTATTATAGTCCATAATCAGTTACCTCAGTTCAGCATGAACAGCCCGATGCCCGCGACGGACATGGCAAGACTGATCCATGTGTTTCTTGTGATTTTTTCGCCGAAGAAGATCCGTCCGAACAGCGCGGTCAGCACGATGACAACGGCACTGAGAATCGGGAACTGGAGCGATGCGTCCATGGTCAGCAGACAGCGCAGGGAGAATATGTTGCCGAGCGTGTTGCAGACTGCGTAGGCGCCGGCGAAGATCAGGAGGAGCAGGAACAGAACTTTCGTCGTCTTTTCCCTGCCGATTTCCCAGATTGCTGATTTCAGAACATGTTTTTCGCCTTTTGCCTTATTTGCCGCCGCGATTGCGAGAATGATGACAGCGGCTGCGGCAAGTCGGATCGCGGATGCAATGAACAGAAAGCCGTCGCCGTCAATTGCCTGCGGGGATTTCTGATGCATCGTGGAGAAGATGCTGACGAGACCGTTCGTGACAAAAACGACAGATGCATAAAACGCGAACCGAGTGTCCATTTTGCTCTGCTTTGCCATCACGGACGGAATCAGGGACAGCAGAAGGACGACGATGCCGAGCCATTTGAAGAGTCCGGCTTCCTCGTGCAGAGCAAAGATGCCGTAGACGAACGGAAGGATCATTCCGCCTGCCAGACAGAAGGTACCGAGGGACGCCACATTTCCGCGGCTCATGGCGGTGATGGACGCGATTGTGCAGATCAGACCGCTGGCGGAATACAGTGCGGCGATGAGGATGACGTAACCGTTGGACTCCGCCGGAATTCCGGAGCGGATCACGAGAACGATCATGGTCACAAGCGTGCAGACCAGTGCGTTCCAGAGACAGACGGTCAGTCCGCCTTTCGTGCGCTCTTCAAACAGCTTCTGAAAAATAAACTGGAGCGCGAAGAACGCACAGGCGATGAACAGATAGATATATTCCATAAGTTGTCAGTATTTCAAATGAGCGCAATTTGTGCGTTATCTCTTAACTCGTGCATTGCCGCCCCAGACGGACCAGACCTGTTCTTCATCCGCAGGCTGTGCATAGTCGGTGAGGAACGTGGTTGCGAGTGCGCCGGTTGCCCAGCCGAACTGAACCCACTTTTCGCTCTCCCAGCCTCTGAGCATCGCGTAGAGCATACCGCCGACAAAGCCGTCACCGCCGCCGATTCTGTCGAGAACGTGGATTTCACGGGGTTCCGCTACGTGCCATTCGTCGCCTGCGAGCAGGATTGCGCCCCAGATGTGGGTGTTGACATTGACCACCTGACGGAGCGTGGTTGCGAAAACGGATGCGTTCGGGAATGCCTCTCTGACACGTGCGATCATGCCCTTGAAGCTGTCGATCTTGGATGCGAGATCCTTGCCGCCGGCTTCGGGACCTTCGATTCCGAGTGCGAGCTGGAAGTCTTCCTCGTTGCCGATGAGAATGTCAGCCACGGATGCGATTTCGGTGAAGATTTCGCGGAGCTCTTCCTCGCGGTTCTTCCAGAAGGACGCGCGGTAGTTGAGGTCGAAGGAGATTCTTGTGCCGTATTTTTTCGCCGCACGTGCGAGTTCCAGACAGAAACGGCTGGTTTCCGGAGAAAGTGCGCCGATCAGACCGGAGAGATGCAGAATCTGCACGCCTTCCTCGCCGAAAATGCGGTCGGTGTCGAAATCGTTGATGTTGAGCGTACGTCCGACTTCCCCGGCACGGTCGTTGCAGACTCTCGGTCCGCGGGAGCCGTATCCGCTGTCGGCGATGTTGAACTGATGACGGTAACCCCACGGTCCGCCCTGCTCCACTTCCGCACCTTCATAGTCGATGCCGCGGGAACGGAGATTGCGCTTGATGAAGTCGGCGATCGGGCTGTCCTTGACGAAGGTGGTGAGAACCTTCGTCTTCATGCCGAGGTAGGACGCGATGGAAATCACGTTGGATTCGGCGGAGGTGGCCTGCATGAAGAAGGTGTCGGAGGACTGTACGGGCTGACCGTTCATGGGACAGATGCGGACGCCCATGGAGGTGGGAACGACGATGGCATATCTGCAATTTTCTCTGAATTTCATGGCAAACTCCTTATTTCATGTTCATTTCGTGGTCTGCGGGCAAGCTTACGGGCAGTTTTTTCGGCTCATCAAGATACCAGAACGCGACGGTTGTATAGTCGTCATAGCGCGGTCCCGTCCAGCCGAGGTTGTCAAGCACCATGCGGAAGGATTTGTCGAAGTAAATGGGATCCTTGATGTGCCAGCGGTAGAGCTGGAATCTCTGCTGGGTGTTGTATCTCTCGCCGACGCCGCCCATGACGGAGAACATGCCCGCGTAGAGACCGCTGAAGGTTGCGTATTTGTGAGGCGGAATGTCGTTGCCGAAGGCGTAGGAGCCGCAGAAGTAATCTTCGGTTCCGGTGTAGTTCATGGACGGGCAGGTTTCGCCGTCGATGTACATTTTCGCTTCCCCTTCGACCCAGCAGGTGCTGTTGCCGTTGACGCCTGCCGCGAGGGTAAGACCGGCGAAGCAGCCTTTTCCTTCGATTCCGTCGATGACGGTGTAGGAGCGCCCCTTCATGACGGGATGTTCCTGACGGTATGCGGCGTGGAAATACGCGGATTCTTCGGGAATTTCACCGTGCCAGCCGGAGATCATGTAGTAGAGCGTTTCCGGACGTCCGCCGCGGTTTTCCATGGTGATTTTCGCGTGCTTGCGGAAGGGCATTTCCCAGTAGCAGTTGTAGCCTCGTCCGGGAGCAACCAGCACAGCCGCGGAGTTGAGAATGATCCAGTCGCCGTTCTGATCGGTGAAGTTCTGGTCGTACGCACAGCCGAAGAATGCGGAAATCGGTGCTTCCACGGAGGGCTCGGTCATGTCGTCCCAGTACATTCTCAGGATGAAGGAGTGACCGATGTAGCCGGTGAACCAGATGTGCGTAATCATGCCGGGCCCGTCGGTGTCGCAGAGCGTTACGGTTTCACCCGGCTGAATCTGGATGCACGGGCGGAGTTTGTCGCAGTCCTTCCCCTTCGTGCCGCCGTTTCGGGTGCCGGTGGGATTCTCTGCGGAAAATCCGAAGGTGGAGCGGTTGGTCATTTTGAAGAGATCCATGCTTGCCTCCTGACGGGTTTTATACGTTGTACTGCGTGGACGCGGTGGTGCCGACTTCGCCGTTGTTCCAGTCGGTGTGGAAGAACCTGCCGCGTTCTGCATCGATTCTTTCGTAGGTATGCGCGCCGAAGTAGTCACGCTGTGCCTGAAGCAGGTTTGCGGGAAGTCTCTCGCAGCGGTAGCCGTCGAAGTAGGACAGTGCGGAGGTCATCGCGGGCATCGGAACTCCTGCGAGCATGCCGGCCGCACAGACACGTCTCCAGCTCTGTTCCGCGTTTTCCAGTGCGGACTTGAAATAATCGTCGAGCATGAGGTTGGTGATGTCGGGATTCTTGTCGAAGGCTTCCTTGATCTTGCCGAGGAAGACGCTTCTGATGATGCAGCCGCCGCGCCACATCATTGCGATTCCGCCGTAGTTGAGGTTCCAGTTGTAGGTGGACGCCGCGGAGCGCATGAGGTTGTAGCCCTGTGCGTAGGATACGATCTTGGAGGCATACAGTGCGTTTTTGAGGTCGGCAATGAACTGCGTACGGTCGCCGGCGAAGGGTGTGGTCTGCCCCTTGATGACCTTGGATGCCGCGACGCGTTCTTCCTTGATGGCGGAGAGACAGCGTGCAAATACCGCTTCACCGATGAGGGTCAGAGCAACGCCTTCGTCGAGCGCGGTGATGCCGGTCCACTTGCCGGTGCCCTTCTGTCCTGCGGTGTCGAGGATTTTGTCCACCAGCGGCTCTCCGTCCTCGTCCTT
>JAFTPW010000002.1:0-3809 GCA_017463075.1 Clostridia bacterium | reverse complement strand
TGGCGGCGCAACGCGTACGTGCCGAGTGCACCGATCAGCGTGGCGATCGGTCCGATGAGAACGTCCATCCAGACAGCGCCCATTAGCAGATTGGATACGAGACAGCCAACGTACAGACCGGGAATCGCCGCGTACTTGTTGAGTGACAGCGGGTCCAGATTGGAGGTCGCAATGCGGATGGTGACGTTGAGGGATTCGCGGATGAGCGGGAGCAGGGTGGTGACGTTTTCCTTCTCGGAGCAGGGAGGTGTGGTCGCAAATACCGGGAAGATGGCGTCAAAGTCCTCGGGGCAGGTCAGCTCAACCGCCGCGATGCCGTTGTCCTGACGTCTGTCCGCCCAGATCAGCGTGACCTGATGACCGCCGCGCAGCTCGTTGAGAACCGCCGCAATCGCCAGCTCAACCACGCCGTCCGCACAGAATTCGTCCATATCGGGCGCGTATTCGGGCTTGATGATGCCGCCGATGGAGAGAGCCGCTTTGGTTTCGGCTTCGCGTCTTCTGCGTTCCAGCTCGATGGCATTCGCCGCAATCTCTTCCGCGGACAGAGCAGGCTGAGCCGTCTTCTTTCTGCCGAAGAGGGGCTTCTTTTCCTTCTTTTCGGGTTCAGTGTAGCCGGTCTTTGCCTGCTGTGCGACGTCGATCATGGAGTCGATCATCGCGGCAGTGCTGACATCGGCGGATTTCATGCCGGACTTGGTGCGTTTTGCGGCTTTTTTCTCAGCCTTGTCCGCCTTGCGGGTTGCCTTGTCGGGCTTTGCGGTCTTGAGCTTGACGCGCTTGTCCTTCGGCTTCTTTGCGGCTTCCTTTTCCGCTTTTTCACGCTCGAGACGCGCTTCTTCATCCTCGAACACTTCCGGAGGAATGGAGCGCGAGAAGTCGCAGAGCATGTACACGGACTGGGATGTATTGGTGTTGAAGTCCTTGACCATCAGACCGCCGTCCCAGCCCTTGGAAGACAGCTTCCAGTGGATGCTTTTCAGCGAGTCGCCGGGGACGTATTCGCGGATGTTGGAGATTTCCGCCTTTTCGGTGGAGAACACCAGCTTGGGAGAGTCGTTGGGAATGTCGGTCGCGGACGTGGTCATCTTCATGTTCATACCCAGCTTCCGCGGGAATACCATCACGTTGTTGTAGATATCCACGTCGAGACGGATGGAGAAAAGACCGAGGAAGTCGGAGATATACAGACACCGCACGCCGATTTCATACATACCGCGGTACCGGAAGGAGGTCGTATGATTGACAATGTAGCTTCCCATGGGTGCGAGGGACATGGTCATGGACTGCTCGGTGCATCGTACGCCGTCTTCCTGCGGAACGCTGATAATCGCTTCAATGAAGGGATACGCGAACGGAGAGGCGTTGATGATGCGCAGTTCGTACTCCACGGGCTGGAGCTTTTCGACCTTGGTGATGTCGGAGCCCACGTAGATGCGGATGAGTGCCTTGCCGATGAAGACATACAGTACGGAGATGATCGGCAGAAGAATCAGGAACCAGAACAGCAGAGCGGATGCCGTCGCGCGGAGTGCCTGCGTGAAAATCAGCGCAAACACGAGCAGGCAGGCATACACAATCGCCGCTTTGTGAAACTTCACAGCCGGTCGTTTGATGTAATTATCCATGTGGTTGGCTCGTTTCTTATGTAGATTGTAGGGAGATATCAGTCAGATTTACGCCTTGTCGCGGGAGGAGCGGATCGGAGCCTCAACAGAACGCAGGATTTCGCCGAGGATATCGGTCGTGGTTTCGCGGTTGAGTCTTGCCTCCTGGCTGAGAACGATACGGTGTGCGATGCCGGGTGCAAATACGAACGCGATGTCTTCGGGAAGAACGTAGTCACGTCCGCGGAGGAATGCGTATGCCTGGGACAGTCTCATGAGAAGCAGGGACGCACGGGGAGATGCACCGAGAGCCAGCTTGGGAGACTTACGGGTTGCATGGATGAGACGGACAATGTACTTGCAGATTTCGGGCTCGAGCGCAACTTCCTGTACAGCCGCACGGATGCCGCGGATGGTTTCGATATCGGTGACGGCACTGACCTTGTCGAGCGGGTTGACGCCGCGTCTTGCGGAGAGGATGTTCACTTCTTCGTCTTCGCTCGGGTAGCCCATGGAGAGACGGATTGCAAAACGGTCGAGCTGTGCTTCCGGCAGAGGATAGGTACCTACGTAGCCGGTCGGGTTTTGGGTCGCGATTACCATGAACGGGTCGGGAACACGGTAGGTTACGCCGTCAACGGTGACCTTTGCTTCTTCCATTGCTTCGAGCAGCGCGGACTGCGTCTTCGGGGAAGCACGGTTGATTTCGTCCGCGAGAAGAATGTTGGTCATGGCAAGACCTTCCTTGAATTCGAATTCTTCTTTCTGACGGTTGTAAACATTGAAGCCGGTGATGTCGGATGCCATAACGTCAGGAGTGAACTGCGCACGGTTGAAGTCAAGACCTGCGGAACGCGCGAGTGCGGCTGCGAGGGTGGTTTTACCGGTGCCGGGTACGTCTTCGATGAGAACATGACCGCCGGAGAGCATTGCGGTAACGAGAAGAACAACTTCGTTGTGCTTGCCGACGACGACCTTTTCCACTTCTGCGATGAGGTTCTTCGCTGCGTTGTAGGAAGTTTCGGGGACGCTGATTTTGGTTTCAATATTTGCCATTGTGTGTGACGCGGTGTCAGACCGCTTCCTCCAGTTAAGAATACAAATGTTAGTTATTGGCAAAATGCCGAATATGCCGGAATTAATCGGACACAATATTGGAATTATTTTATCATACATTTTCGTTAAATACAATAGACAAACTGTGAACCGATGATATTTTTGTCAGGTTTGCCAACAAGTTTTTTCATTTTTTTGTTGTATTGCATAAATCTTTGTGTTATACTAAGATGAAACAAAATCCTCTGACCCATTTCTGGATTTTTACGGCGTGATCTGCCGGTTTTTCCGGGAAAAGTAATACATACAAGGACGGTTATGTTATGGTTTATGACGTATTGATTGTCGGTGCCGGATGTACCGGTGTAATGACCGCGCGTCTTCTCTCGACAATGAACTGTACGGTTGCTGTTGCGGAAGCGCAGTGCGACGTTGCCATGGGTGCGACCTGTGCCAACTCCGCAATCGTTCATGCAGGCTACGACGCAAAGCCCGGCACGCTCAAGGCAAAGCTGAACGTACGCGGCAACGCGCTGATGAAGGAGCTCTGCCGCCAGCTTGACGTGGAAATCAACGAATGCGGCTCCCATGTAGTCGGCTTCGGCGAGGAAGATCTTGCGCACCTGAAGACCCTGTACGACCGCGGTGTTGCAAACGGCGTGCCTGACATGCGCATCATCGGACAGGAAGAGCTTCGCAAAATGGAGCCCAACATCTCTCCGGAAGCGACCTGCTCTCTCTGGGCACCCTCCGCTGCCATCACATGCCCCTACGGCATCACCATTGCAGCAGCCGAAAACGCTGCGACCAACGGCGTCGACTTCTACTTCAATTTCAAGGTAACCGGTGCATCCCGTGCCGGCGGCATCCACTATATCTCCAACGGTGAGGAAACCATCGCTGCCCGCTACGTTGTCAACTGCGCCGGCGTTCATTCCGCTGAGCTTGCTGAAATCCTCGGCGAGAACGACTTCCCCATCACCATCATTCCGCGCCGCGGCGAGTACATCGTCATGGACAAGATCTGCGGCGATATGGCGAATTCCACCCTGTTCGTATGCCCCTCCGAGCGCGGCAAGGGTATTCTCGTCTCTCCGACCGTTCACGGCAACCTCCTCATCGGTCCCAATGCATACCCGATCGAGG
>JAFTPW010000047.1:0-3917 GCA_017463075.1 Clostridia bacterium | reverse complement strand
GTACTACGGCTCCTTCGGCTATCAGGTATCGAATTTCTACGCGGCGTCGAGCTGGTTCGGCAAACCGGAGGATCTGAAATACCTCATCAACAAGGCGCATTCCATGGGCATCCGTGTCCTTCTCGACCTCGTGCACTCCCATGCCGTGAAAAACACCGCCGAGGGCATCAACATGTTCGACGGCACGGTATGGCAGTTCTTCCACGACGGCGAAAAGGGCGAGCATCCCGCGTGGGGCACCAAATGCTTCAACTACGACAGCGGCGGCGTTCTGAATTTCCTCCTGTCCAACCTGAAATTCTGGCTGGAGGAATACCACTTCGACGGATTCCGCTTCGACGGCGTGACCTCCATGCTCTACCACGACCACGGGCTCGGCACCGATTTCAACACCAACGACAAGTATTTCTCCCACAACACCCACATCGAGGCGATCACGTATCTCCAGCTTGCGAACGAGCTGATCCGGGAAGTGAAGCCGGACGCGGTGACCATCGCCGAAGACATGTCCGGTATGCCCGGGATGTGCCTCCCGATCGATGACGGCGGAATCGGCTTTGACTACCGTCTCGACATGGGTCTGCCCGATCTGTGGATCAAGACCGTGAAGGAAAAATCCGATGAAGAATGGGATATCTTCGCCATGTGGTGCGACATGTGTCTCAGACGTCCCGGAGAAAACACCATCGCGTACGTCGAATCCCACGACCAGGCACTGGTGGGCGACAAGACAATGATCTTCCGTCTCGCTGACGCCGCGATGTACACGGACATGAACAAATCCTGCCACAACGACATCATCGACCGCGCCGTTGCTCTGCACAAGATGATCCGTCTGTTCACCCTCGGCGGTGGCGGCGAAGGATACCTCAACTTCATGGGCAACGAATTCGGGCATCCGGAATGGATCGACTTCCCGCGCGAGGGCAACAACTGGAGCTTCCATTACTGCCGCCGCCAGTGGAGCCTGCTCGACAACGGATTGCTGAAATACCAGCAGCTCGGCGAATTTGACCGTGATATGATCCGGACGGCACGCGAAAACGACCTGTTCCGTCAGCAGATGGGCGACCTCATGCTGAACAAGCAGCCGGAGAAAATACTCGCGTTCTACCGTCACGGGCTCCTGTTCGTGTTCAACTTCCATCCGACCCAGTCCCTGACGAATGTTCTCGTTCCCGTGCATCAGCCGGGCGAATACACGGTCGTTCTGTCAACGGATGACGAAGCCTACGGCGGCTGGAACCGGATTGAACACATGACGTACTCCTCGAAGATGTTCGATGGAAAGCACTATGTCGAGCTGTACATCCCCGCGCGCACGGCGTTTGTGCTGAAGGAGCGTGTGATTCTTCCGGAGGATGTGGACTGAGAAGCCCGCGGAGGAATAACGGCATCATGAAACGTCTGACTGCGATGCTCCTGCTGATTCTGCTGTGCTTCAGCGGATGCGGCAGGGACGAAACTGCTTATACATGCGAAGAAATCGAGGTCTGGCTGCGTCAGGTCCTGCCGGATCAGAAGCCGATTGACACATCAAACGCAAAAAAATTCGACGATGACGACGGCAATGAAGCGGAAAATGCATACTGGCTTCACAGCGCGGTCTATCACGGACTTGTGCATGTGCACAGCTCGGAACTGTCAACCACGGCGATTATCGACAATGTGGAAGCCTTTGCGGGAAATTCGGCGGCGATCGTTGTGAACCCGGATCTCATCCCCGGCGAATATGACGAAGAAGCCGGTGTATGGCGGATCGAACCCCATACCGCGGAGCAGAACCTCTTCTACGTGGTGCATGACGAGGATTTTGTTCTGGAATACGGGGACTACGCCGAAATCCGCATCTCCTGCATCGGGTATTCGCTGGAAAACGGCATGTACAATCTTTACACCTTCGCCCCGGACGGCACGCCGCAGACCCCGGATCGGATGAAATTCGGATTATACGACGATATCGACGCCCTGCGTGACGAAATCCGCGCGAATCCCGATCAGTATGAGGTTCTGACCGTAAAGCTGAAGTATGACAGCGACGGCTTCCGGCTGTGGGGACTGGTTGAATAAGAAAACAATAAAAACTCCGGTAAGGCTAGACCCCTGCCGGAGATTTTTTGCGCTTATTTCAAGTGATACACGAAATCCGAGAACCCCGCCGAGCCGCCGGTCTGCTTCGTGGAGTACGCGAACAGCCCGAACCGGTAGCCGGTAAAATGATCGAGCCGATAGTACATCTTATGCATGCCGCCGATCGGT
The DNA here is from genome assembly GCA_017463075.1 of Clostridia bacterium. Lineage (GTDB taxonomy): Bacteria > Bacillota > Clostridia > Oscillospirales > CAG-272 > UMGS1696. The sequence goes on along the minus strand of JAFTPW010000047.1, from coordinate 1,658 downwards.
TTCCAGCCGCTGCCGTCGTCGTAGAAGAAATGCGCCTCATCCTTCATGTGATCGAAGTCGGCGTCAATGCGGAATTTCACGGTATCCGCGTCCGTGACAACGGCTTCCCGCTCGGTTACGGTGATTTCCCGTTCTTCCGGCTGTGCGCTGACCATGACGATCACGTTTCGTCCGTCCCGCTTGGTCACTGCCGCAAAGCCGTAGCAGCTCTGGAGCGCGCAGAGTCCGGCGTAGTCCCCTTCGTTTAGTCCGGAAACGTCCACGGTCACCTCACCCGAGCATCCGGGCCACGCCATCCGCTGGGTCAGGGTATTCTTCGCCTGCGTCAGATCGTCACAGATTTTCCCCGTCGTGATGCGGAACTCGCCTTTTTCGCGGTCATGGGAGACCAGCGACAATTCCGGCTCGTGATTGAACTGCCATGCGCTGTCAAATCCGAAGGAATCGCCGTCCCCGCGGAAATCGTCACTGCGCACGAGCGGCTTGTACACATACCCCGGGCGTGTGGATTTCGTCGCCACATCCTCCGGGACTTTCCCGTTCACGCCGAAGACGGGCATGTCGTTTTCCCAGTGCACGGGAACGAGAATCGGGATTCTGCCGACCGCACCTCTGTCCTGAAACAGCACCGCGAACCACTCCCCGTCCGGGGTATCGACGATCCCGCCCTGCGCAACACCCTGTCCGCAGTAGTTCATGTCATGGCACAGTGCCTCGCCGCCGGTAAATTCACCCTCGAGGGAGTCGGAAACGTAGCATGCCTCCGTGCGCATCCAGTGGGTTTCGAGCGAGTGAATGAGCGTGAGGACGTATTTGCCGCCGATTTTGTACATGTGCGAGCCTTCGTAGCCGAGGTTGTGCGTCCACGGGTCGGTGACAAGGATGCGGTCCAGTCCACCCTCCAGCGGTCCCGATAAGTCAGGTTTCAGCTCCGTGATCCGGATGCGGCGTCCGCCGTAGATGATGTACACGCGCCCGTCGTCGTCAAACAGCAGCGAGCAGTCGTGGTAGAAGCCCTCAATATACTGCTTTTTCCACGGGCCGTTGATGCTGTCCGCGGTGTAGAGGTAGGTTTTCCGGGTATCGTTGCAGATGAAGCAGACGCAGAACTTCCCGTTGTGATACCGCAGGGAGGCAGCCCACATGCCCTGTCCGTAGATGGCACCGTCGTCGAGGGTCTGGCGCGGCGTGGAGTCGAGGGTATCGTACACATACGCGGCGTGCTCCCAGTTGACAAGATCGTAGGAGCGCAGAATTTCACAGCCGGGCATGAAATACATCGTCGTCGAGACCATGTAGTAGGTGTCGTCCACGCGGATCACGTCCACGTCGGGGTAGTCCAGCCGTGTGAGCGGATTGGTCGGGTACTTATTCATGATGCGTTCTCCTTTGTTTTCGGTCGGTTTCTATCATTATTATAACCGATTGCGCACGGATTGCAAGACGGATACGGGGAAAATGTCGGATTTGTCAAAAAATGATGATGTTCCGTCAATTGGACTGAGAATCGGGGATTTTTTTGTTCGGCATGTGCATTTTTTGCAGACTGCATATTGACAAAGCAATACATCTGTGTTATTATGTATATAGTAAACAGATGCATATATTACGGAACGGAGGAAACACCTATGAAGAAAACTGCTGTCTTTACGATGATC
>JAFTPW010000046.1:0-5901 GCA_017463075.1 Clostridia bacterium | reverse complement strand
CGCATCATGGCGGGCGCGCAGAATATCTCCATCCAGCCGAAGGCGTTTGCGGGTGAGGAAGGGCTTGATAAGCTCGCGGCAATCATCGGCGGCTATTTCGACATGGGCGGCTTGCAGGTTCAGCTCACTGCCGTGGACGTCAATCAGCTCCGCGACGCACAGATCAACCCGGATGCACACCGTGACCTCACCGTGCGGATCACCGGCTACTCCGCGGTCTTCGTCGACATGGTCAAGCGCGCGCAGGACGACATCATCCGGCGTGAGGAAATGGCGGAATAAGACAAACGAAAAACAGGTACGATTCGTCATACCTGTTTTTTTGCGTTATTTTGTGTAATCCTTCACGGTATCTGCGATTTTCAGATAATCGTTCGCGAGGATGCAGTCGATGCCCATGTCGAGATAGCGGCGGGTTTCCTCAGGATCGTCCGACCAGAACACGTTGCAGCGGATGCCGTTTTCGTGCGCGCGGTCGATCATCTCCTGATTGAATTTGCCCTTGACGAGCTGGACTTTCTTGCAGTCATACGCCAGAGCCCGGTCCACAATCGCCCAGGAATCGTCACCTCCGCCCGCGCACCGCGTGATATCGGGAGCAAGACGCCGGAGCTGATCGAGCACGACCTCGTTGCCGGTCATGAAATACACGTGATCGCGGCAGTCGTAGTCGTCGATGAGGCGGATCACTTTGCAGAGCATCGCTTCGTCCCACGGCACTTTGTTCGACGGCGTTTTCAGATGAATGTTCATCACAACACGGCACGCAAACTGCGCGAGAATTTCCTCAAACCGCAGGATTTTCAGACCGTCGTATGCCTTGTGATGCACGCCGAAATTGTATCCGAGCAGTTCCGCGTAGGTTTTCTCGTCCACACGTCCCGTACCGTCGGAGACACGGTCGAGATTCCGGTCGTGGATGGACACAATCTCGCCGTCGGTGGTGTACCAGAGGTCAAATTCGATCTCTTCCGCACCGAGCGCAGCGGCGGCACCGAAGGCGGGCATGCTGTTTTCCGGAGCGGCAGTCGAGAATCCGCGGTGCGCACAGACTCTCGGGTAGGGAAATGCGTCATCTTTGCGGATCACCGACGGACCTGCGGGGCGGTATTTCCACGGGCGGCGTCCCTTTTCGATGTATTCGTGATGTGCGGACGGGGGATTTCCGTAGCCGGCGGGCTTGTAATATTTCTTCGTGGGATCCAGTTCCGCCGATGCGATGCCGACCTCGCTGTACAGATTCGCGAGAACCGTGCTGTCCGGGGCGACAATCATGCTGCATCCGCCGATGCCGGAAGATTCATCCATGCTCACGGACGAGCGGACGACGTATGTGTTGGTGTTGTAAGCACAGAACCGCGTCATCAGAGCAAGAGCCTCGTGCGTATCCGAGCGCTGATGCGAGCATCCGATGATGAAATCGAGCTTCTGCCGGGCAAGCTGCGGGAAGTTTTCGTAGAAGTAGAAGTCGTAGCAGGTCAGAAATCCGAACCGCAGCCCTTCCATTTCCACGACGGTCACAGGTGTGAAGCGGAAGGAGTATGCGTCATCGAGATGCCGGCTTGCGGATTCTCCGGGTGTCAGGTGCTGTTTGTTGTATTTTCCGGCGATGTTTCCGTCCCGGTCAAAGGCGAAGGTCGTGTTGCGCCATCCGCAGTGATCCCCGGGCTCATCGGACGGATCATACCCGCAGATGAACACCATGGCGTGACAGCGGACTGCGGTTTCGCGTGCGGCTTCCAGCATTCGGTCGTGATACCGTGCGAGACAGGTGTGGAATTTCTCCGCCTCTTTTGCGAGCACGGGAACATCCGCCGCTTCCGGACAGACGATGAGATCCATGCTGGCGTCACACTGCGCGAGAAGGGCAAGCTGATCCTCAAAACACCGGTCGGCGTCGGCAAAATCCGTCGAATAATGGGGCTGAATCACACATACTTTCATAGTCATACCTGCTTTCTGTGGAGAATGAGGAATTCCGTCACGGCGAAAATCAGACATCCGGCGGCATAGCAGACGAGATCCGCCCACGAGAACGTACTGCCGAGAAGGATGCGGAAGAAGCGGCTGTCCCCGAGACCGAGCAGGGCAACGAAATCGAAATACTGCCCGATCTCCACGGCGGCGGCAAAAAGGAATACCCACACCGGGATGAGCTTCGCGCCGACGGGGAAGAAGATCCGCACAAAACAGCAGATCAGCACCGTCACCAGCACATCTCCGCCGTAGGGACGGATGAAATCATCGCGGACGAAAAGGGCAATGCAGACTTCAATCGCGAAAACTGCGAGAAACGCAAGAAGATACGCCAGCCGTTGTTTCCTGTACATCATGGAATCCTCCGTATGGTTCATTTCTGCCTCCATTATACCCGAAATCCGCCGCTGAATCAACAGATTGAGCAAAATTTCCGCATTCTGTTGATTTCACGGCGGTTTTGTTATATAATGAAGAAAAAATCGAAAGGACACTGCATTTATGAAACTCAACGTACAGAATCCCGTACTGAAGGGACTTTACGCCGACCCCAGCATGATTAAGTACAACGGAAAATACTACATCTATCCCACATCCGACGGATTCGTCAGCTGGTCGGGCACGGTGTTCCATGCGTTTTCCTCCCAGGATCTGAACACATGGACCGACGAGGGCATCATCGTGGACGTCGCATCCGAGCAGGTACCGTGGGCAATCGGCTCCGCATGGGCACCGGCGATGTTTGAGCGGAACGGAAAATTCTATTTCTACTTCTGCGCGAAGCGTGCGGACGGCGTCTCCTGCATCGGTGCTGCGGTCAGTGATTCTCCCACGGAGGGATTCACTGCCATGGACGAGCCGATCATGACGATGGAGATGTGCCGGGAAGCCGGTGTGCGGATGGGACAGACCATCGACCCGTCGGTCTACGCGGAAGGGGATGACGTGTACCTCCTCTTCGGCAACGGACGCGCGGCAATCTGCAAACTCACGGACGATCTCTGCCATGTCGTGCCGGGAACGCTGAAAAACATCGAGGGCGCACACGAATTCTGCGAAGCGATTGATGTACAGAAGCGCGGCGGCGTGTATCACTTCACGTGGTCCTGCAACGACACCCGCTCCCCGGATTACCACGTCAATTACGGCACCTCCGACAGCCTGTACGGTCCGATCACGTCGCACTATACCATCCTCTCCAAGGACGCATCCCGCGACATTCTCGGCACCGGACATCACTGCATCTTCAGGGAACCCGACGAGGATGTTTACTACATCGCGCATCATCGCTTCGGCACACCGTCGGAGAAGTACGCGGGCTGCAACGGCTTCAACCGCGAGGTCTGCCTCGAAGAGCTGCATTTCGACGAAAACGGCATGATGAAGCCGGTTGTATTCAGATAAGGAGAACAGTATGGCAGGATATTTATTCGTACATTTCACGGGCGAACATAAGGACGGCGAGCAGATTTACCTTGCACTCAGCCGCGACGGACTTCACTGGACAGATCTCTCCGAAACTCCCGTGCTGAAGTCTTCCGTCGGCATGAAGGGCGTGCGTGACCCGTTCCCGGTGCGTGACCCGAAGACCGGACGCGTCTACATCATCGCAACCGACCTGCGGATCGAAGCGGGACTCGGCTGGGGTGCGGCACAGTTCGACGGAAGCCGGGATCTCGTGGTATGGGAATCCGACGACCTGATCCACTGGAGCGAAGAACGCGCGATCACGGTGGGAATCCCGGAAGCCGGATGTGTCTGGGCACCGGAAGCGGTTTACGACAGCGAAAAGGAAGCGTTTTTCGTCTTCTTTGCGTCCATGGTGAAGGCGGAAGGGGACGAGCATCCGAAACAGCGGATCTACGCGGCATACACGAAGGATTTCCGCGAATTCACGCCGACGCAGCTTTACATCGAGCGTAAAAACCATGTCATCGACACGACGATTCTCGAATCCGACGGAAAGTATTACCGCATTTCCAAGGACGAGACGACAAAGCGCCTGATTATGGAAGTGTCAGACAGGCTTCTCGGCGAATTTGCACCGGTGCAGTCCGCGACGCTGGAAACGCTCGAATGGGTCGAAGGTCCCGAGGGATACCGCCTTCCCGACGGAACATGGTGTCTGGTTGCCGATCAGTTCGGCTCCGGCAAGGGCTATCTTCCGATGACGACTCCCGATCTCGGAACGGTCGATTTCACGATTCTCAAGCCCGAAGCGTACAGTCTCGGCGGACTGAAAAAACGCCACGGCGGCATTCTTCCCATCACGGATGAGGAATACGACCGTCTGGCGGCACATTTCGGTAAATAATATCCCAAGGAGACAGTTTTATGGAATCCTATATCAACATTGACAAAAACATGCTTGTGGAGAGTATCAGCGGCTATGATGTGTTCTGGCACGATGTGCGGAAGGAGCCTTTCTCGCTGCACGGTTTTTACGAACCCCTGACCGAGCCGTTTTTTCGTCGTCTGCCGCCGGATGTAGCAGAAGCGACGAGCGAAGGCGTCAACAAGCTGAGCCGTGAATCCGCGGGCGGACGTGTGCGTTTCTCCACCGATTCTCCGTATATTGCGGTGCGCGCAAAATACAGAGTGGTTGGACGCTCCTCACATCTGAATCTGGTATCCACCTCCGGCTTCGACCTTTACACCGAAGGCGAATTCGGCAGCAGATTCATCAAGGAATTCCGGATGCCCTACGACATGACCGACAGCTACGAAGCGCTCGTTCCCGTTGACGGGGAAGTCATGCGTTCCTACACCATCAATTTCCCGGTGCACGCCGTGGTCGAATCGCTGGAAATCGGTCTCAAGCCGGAGGCAAAGATCGGCGCATCCAGACCCTACCGCGACATCAAGCCCGTGATTTTCTACGGCTCGTCCATTGTTCACGGTACCGCGGCAAGCCGTCCCGGCACGATTTATCCCGCGATCATCTCCCGCGACATGAACATCGACTTCCGCAACATCGGCTTCTCCGGCATGGCGATGGGTGAACCCGTGATTGCAAAGTGGATGGCGACGCTGCCGATGAGTGTTTTCGTCTGCGATTACGACCACAACGCACCGAATCTCGATCACCTGCGGAACACGCACTATCCCTTCTACGAAATCATCCGCGAAAAGAACCCCGATGTGCCGTACATTATGATTACGCGCCCCGACTACTGGACCTATCCCACCAAGCAGGAGCACATCCTCCAACGCCGCGACATCATCATGGAATCCTACCTGAAGGCACGCGCGGCAGGGGACAAGAATGTCTACTTCATCGACGGCCTGAGCTTCTTCGCATCGGATCACCAGTACGAGCACTCCCTCGACGGCGTTCATCCCAACGATTTCGGCTTCGTCCGCATGGCACAGGTCATCGGTATGGTCATCCGCCACGCAATGGAACGCTCCTACGGAATCTGATTTCCCTGTACACAACAAAAGCTGCTGCAAACCGGAACACCCGACCTGCGGCAGCTTTTTTGTTATGCGTAAATCTCCTCTTCCAGCACCCGGACGAAGGCTTCCAGTCCGCGGCGGTCATCTTCGTCAAAACGTGCGAGGGAAGGACTGTCGATATCGAGCACACCGATGATTTCCGTGCCGCGCCGGATGGGAATCACGATTTCCGAGTTGGAAGCGCCGTCGCAGGCAATGTGCCCGGGAAATTCGTGGACATTCTTCACCAGCATCGTCTCACCGCGCGATACAGCTGTTCCGCAGACGCCTTTTCCGACGGGGATTTCGATGCAGGCGGGCTTTCCCTGAAACGGTCCGAGCACGAGAATGCCGTCCTCCATGAGATAGAATCCAGCCCAGTTGAGATCATCGAGGGCATCGTACAGGAGAGCCGACGCATTGGCGAGATTTGCGGTGACATGGGGCACGCCGCGGATCAGGGAAGTGAGCTGGGCGCATAAGGTT
>JAFTPW010000436.1:0-4733 GCA_017463075.1 Clostridia bacterium | reverse complement strand
GGACGGAAAGCATCTCCGCAAAACCAGCGTCAAGACCATGCCCTACCCCGGATTCCCCACGGATATGCATCCCCAGATGTCCGCGCTCCTGTGCTGTGCAGAGGGAACCAGCTACATCAACGAAAGCATTTTTGAAAACCGGTTCCGCTATGTCGAGGAACTGCGGCGGATGGGTGCGAAAATCAAGATCGACGGCAGAATCGTCGTCATCGAAGGCGGCGCACCACTGAAACCCGCATCGGTGATTGCAACGGACCTCCGCGGCGGCGTGGCTGTGATGATTGCGGCTCTGGCGACGGAAGGACGGACGGAAATTTCCGAAATCCGCCTGATCGAGCGCGGCTACGACGATATCTGTACCAAGATGAGACAGCTCGGTGCGGATATCTATAAGGAAACATACCCTGACGCATAAACGCGCCGAGAGAGTATATAATAAAGGAAAACAAAATCAAGGAGAAGAAACATGAAAGTTACTCTTGAAACCATCATCGGCGACATCGTGGATTTTGACGAAGATACCGCGGACATTTTTCTGGAATGCGGCATGCACTGCATCGAATGTCCTGTATCCAGAATGGAAACCGTCGAAGAAGCCTGCATCGTTCACGGCGTTGAACCGGAAGAACTGATCGCAAAGCTGAACAAGTACTTCGAAGAAAACGGCAAGTCCGAAGAAACCAAGTAAATCGGAAAAGGCGGAGAAATCCGTCTTTTTTCACAGGTACTATGATGAATACAACTGAGAAAAAACTTCCCGCGCTCGATCCCCGGCTTGCATGTGCGGCATCCATGGTTCGCGAAGGCGCGGTTGTGGCTGACATCGGCACGGATCACGCGTACATCCCGGTCTATCTCACCCTCGCCGGCATCTCACCCTATGCGGTTGCGGCGGATATCAACAAGGGCCCCCTGGAACGGGCAAGGATCAACGCGGAAAAATACGGTGCGGCGGACAAAATGCGCTTCGCTCTTGCGGACGGACTGCACGGAATCGAACCGGAGAAGGACAACGTCCGCGATATCGTCATCTGCGGCATGGGCGGCGAGCTGATTGCGCGGATCGTGGGCGAATCGGACTACACGCGGAACCCTGACGTACACCTGATTCTCCAGCCGATGACGTGCGCGGACGATCTGCGTGCATTTCTCGCATCGGAGGGCTACCGGATTCTCGACGAGCGGATGTGCGCCGCGGTCGGACGGATCTACACCTGCATTCTCGCGGCATACACGGGTGAGAAGTACACGCTGACTCCGGCGGAGCTTCTCTTGGGTCCCGTAAACATTGCGCGGCGCGAAGAATTGTTTGACGGCTATCTTGAGCGCGAAATCGGACGGCTGAAGACGAAAATTGCGGGCATGGAGCGCGGCGGAAGTGACCCGGCGGACGAAACAGCGCTTCTGCATGAGATGGAAAACCTGAAAGGAAACTGACATGACTGTAAACGAACTGCATAAGGCACTGAGCGAAAAATACCCGAAGACACTGTCCTGCGCGTGGGACAACGACGGCATCATGGTCTCCGCTGACACGGACGCGGAAGTGAAGCGGGTGCTCGCTGCCCTTGACGCGACACATGAAACCGTAAAATACGCGGCGGCGAACGGATTTGACACCGTTGTGACCCATCATCCGATGCTGTTCAAGGGTGCGAAATCCGTGACCATGGCAAACACAAGCGGACGGCGGATTCTCGATGCGGCAAAAAGCGGCGTGTCCGTGCTGTCGTTCCATACCCGGCTGGATGCGGGAGAGGGCGGTGTGAACGACTGTCTGTGCCGTGCCTGCGGAATGGAGCCGACGGAGTTTTTCGGTGACGACGAAGCTCCCGCGCTCGGACGGATAGCGGTATGTGAGCCGATGACGGCACGTGCCCTTGCACAGCTCGTGAAGGAAAAGCTCGGCTGTGATGCGGTGCGTCTGAACGGAAATCCCGACAGAACCGTGACCCGGATCGGCTTCTGCGGCGGCGACGGCAAGGATTTCATCTATCCCGCACTTTCCGCCGGATGCGATGCGTTTGTCACGGGGGATGGCGGCTACAACATGGCGGGAGACGCGTCCGAGGAGGGAATTGTCACGATCGAATGCGGGCATTATCACTCCGAAGCGGTGGTTCTCGCGCCTCTTGCGGAAAGGATCCGTGAACTGAGCGGGGCGGAAACCGTGATTTACAACTCCTGCACGTACACTGTGATCTGATGGCAAAGCGGAAACGGAAGAAAAAGCCGGAGATCAGAGTCACACCCGCGGGAATTGCCGGGACCGTGCTTGTCCTCCTGTTCCTCACCGTGTACTGCGTCTGGGCGTATCAGCTGACCGGGACGGTGTTCCCCACGATGGAGCTGATCGACGGACGGGCGAATTTCCGCTTCGTGAACGTCGGACAGGGCGACTGCACCCTTGTGACGCACCACGGCGACGGCATCCTCATCGACGCGGGAACGGAGTCGGCGGGAAAACGCGCGGCGGAATATGTCCGGATGTACTCGCCGACTGTGGATTACTTCATCGTCACCCATCCGCATGAGGACCACATGGGCGGCGCGGCGGAGGTTCTGCGGACAGTGAAGGTGGAATGTCTGGTTCTGCCGCCGGACACCTCGGACGAGGAATTCTACCGGGAAGCGCTCATGACAGCGGAGCTTCTCGGCGTGGAAATTTTGTATGTCACGGAGGATATCACGCTCACGACGGAGCATCTCACGGCGGAAATTGTCGACATGTCCGGCGTGGTATCGGATGACATGAACGACCGGAGCCTGATTACGAAAATCACAGCTGACGGATGCACGCTTCTTGCCACAGGGGACGCGGAAGCTCCGGCGGAAAACGATCTCCTCACGCACCACGCGGACATCCTCGATGCGGATCTGCTGAAGGTCGGGCATCACGGCTCGTCTTCGTCCTCGGGAGCGGAGTTTCTCGCGGCAGTGTCCCCGGATACAGCGGTCATCTCCTGCGGACGGAACAACACCTACGGCCATCCCGCGTACGAAGTCACCGAACGCATGAAGGAGATGGGCATCACGATCCGCCGCACGGATTATGACGGAACCGTTGTGCTCCGGACGGGAATGACGCTGGAGGAATGGGCAAAGAGTCTCGCAGGAAGTCTGAAAATCAGCAAATAACGTCCTTTTCCGCAGAAAAATTCGCGGGGCAGGGCGTTTTGTATTGCATTTGACGGCGGAATTTGCTATAATGCAAGATACAACATTTATATTATTATCGAAATCAGGTTGACAGCATGAAAAAACAACTGACGGATTACGAAAAACGCGCGTGGCGGATGGTGATTCTCTTCCTTCTCGCGTACACAACGGTTTACATCGGCAAAAAGACCATGTCCGTGTGCCAGAGCGACATGATCGCCGAAGGACTCGTGGACAAGGTCACCGGAGGAACCATCGGCACCTGCTTCCTCGCATGCTACGCGGCGGGACAGTTCATCAACGGATGGCTCGGCGAGCTGATTCATCCGAGATACATGATCTGCGGCGGTCTGTTTGCGGCGGGTCTGATGAACTGGTGCATGAGCCTTTGCTCCGTTCCGGTCGGTTTCATGATTATCTGGGGCGTATGCGGTTATGCCTGCTCGATGCTGTGGTCGCCGATCATCCGTTCCGTGTCGCTGTGGACGAGTGACGAAATCGGGCAGACGGCGGGCGCATCGTTTTCGGCAACCATCCCGATCGGCACGATTTTCTGCTACGTTCTCTGTGCGGCGGCTCTGAATTTCGCGACATGGCGCTGGGCGTTCCGTGTGTGCGGCACCGTGCTCTGCGTGGTTGCGGTCATTTTGTACATCTCCCTCGGCACGCTGAAAACCCACATGGTCAAGCCCGAGGTGAAGAAGGAAACCTCCGCGGACGGTCGGACGAAGCATGTCGGCGTGTTCTGCATCGGACTGGTGTTTGCGGCGGCGGCAATTCTCTTCAACGGCATGATTAAGGACGGGCTGGACTACTGGATTCCCACGGTTCTCAACGACCGGTTCATCTCCGACTCCTCCGTGGTATCCCTCATCAGCACCCTGCTCCCGATTTTCAACATCTTCGGCGTGTATTTTTCCAAGTATATTTACAGCAAATACCATATGTCGGAGCTCGGCACCTGTGCACTGATGTTCACGGCAAGTGCGGTCGCTCTCGGCGGTGCGCTGTGCTTCATCCATTTTGCTGAGGGCGGCATGATCGCGGGCGTGATCGTCACCGTTCTGCTTGCGGTATCCAGCGCGGCAATGCTCGGTGCAAACTCCATGCTCCTGACGTTCATTCCCCTGCATTTCGGCAAAATCGGACGCGCATCCGCGGTTACCGGCATGCTCAACTGCTTCTCCTATGCGGCGGCTGCGGTATCCGGCGTTGCCATCGGCATTGTGTCCGAGCATACCAGCTGGGAAACCGTGTTCCTGATCTTCGTCATCGCGGCAGTCCTCGGCGGCATCCTCTGCGCAGTCGGCAAAGGCAAGCTCGCCGTGAAGCTGAAGGAACTGGATGGGATGAAGTGAGAATTTAACCATATAAAACGGTACGGTTTTCCCGCTGTACCGTTTTTTCACGTCCATGTGCCATATTATCCGGCGAATTTCCTTCATATATTATTTAAACTTGCCAGTTGACCTCGCGGCGGTTTTGGGGTATAATATAGAAGTATAATTGGGTGACTTATCAATTGTTTTAAACATCGGAGAATATAATGGTAGAAATAACCGGAGTCTTTCCGC
>JAFTPW010000435.1:0-6676 GCA_017463075.1 Clostridia bacterium | reverse complement strand
TTACCTGCGGCGCGGACTGCGGCTTTTCATTGTCCACGACAAGCACTTTATCGCAGACGTATTCCCAGCTCAGTCCTGCACTGTGGGCGTAGGTTACTGCGATTTCGTAAACACCGGTTTCGTATTCCGCCGCCGGGATAAGGAAACTCTGCTGCATTGCATACAGAGGTGCGGTCATCATCACAACCCCGGTCTCCTTGTTCCGCACGGTGACAAAGCTGTTTGCGGCATCCAGATGCTTATCTACCGAATCTTTGTTCGTGTCTTCCGCGTCCGCTTTGAACATGGTTTCGAGAGCCACGGTGAATTCCATGCCTTCGAGTGTGCGGTGGTACAGCTGGTTGGTGTCGGGCATTACCGGTACTGAAGCTCTCCAGATTCCGGCATTACCGTCGGGAACATGCATGAAGGACACACTGCCCTCGATGCCGCTGTAAGTTGCCGCCCTCTGATCGTCGGTACTGATGATGCCGCTCACGATATGCTTGTTGGGCTGTACAGTCAGATCGTAGCAGGCGGATTCAAATTCCATTTTCACTTCGCCGTACCAGTAATCCAGTACGTCTCCGAGATAAACAATCTCATAATCGGTACAGGTATCGCCGGAACCGGCTGTGAAATAATTGTTGGGATTCAGAATCAGCGCCATCACATTCTGCGTACCGCCGTCGGAATTCAGAACGACATAAGCTGTTTTTCCGGATTTCAGGAATGTTCTGATATTATCGGGAGCTTCATTATGTATATAGCCGTCACCGAAGGTCACTCTTACACGGGTGTAGGTTTTAAGCTCCTGCTCTCCCATATAGCTGACGAGCGGAGTTACCATTACCTCATGTGCCGTAAGATGTTCCTGTGCATCGGTCTTCAGCACAAATGTGGAAGCAGCGCGTTGCGTGTAGATTTTCTGGGATGCGGATACAATGGAGCTGACATTCCCGGACGCGTCCTTCGCATATACCCACAGCGTCACATTCGCATTTTCACCGGAAATCACCTTTGCGTGGTCCTCGGGAAGCGTCCACTGCGCTTTTTCCTCAGCGGAAGCATTGCCTGCGTGAATCCAGCCGTTGTCGTAATAATCCGGTTTGGTCTCACTATCACTCCACTGGAAGTAGGTGTCAACGGTTTTGTTTTTCTCATAAGTGGTCCAGGAACCGGTGATTTTCGCACCGTCCGCACTGTAACTTACATTCAGCATGGGTGCGGTCACGGAAGGCGCGGTGGTATCGATGATGTATTCGGGATTCTCAATGCTTCCTTCCGCAAGGTTGCCGGCATAGTCGGAGAGGGAATACACCGCGGACAGCCCGTAGAGATTCACGGACTTGTTGTCTGTCAGATCCAGATGGATGTATCTCACACCGCTGTACAGATCAATGTCGGTCATGACCGCTGATGCTTTTCCGTTTGTAGAAGCAGGTATGATGCCGGTGGTATATGCTTCAGCCGACGGCGGGTTGGGAGAATCGGTCACTGCCATCTTATAGGTAATGGCAGCGGGTGTGTTCAGCGCAACTCCGATTTTACCGGTGAGCCCGATGATTCCGGATCCACCGTCGTCCATGGTCAGCTTGATGGTGGGAGTCAGAACAGGTTTGCCGTTCGCATCCTTCCAGCTGTACATTTCCATGGTCACTTCGGGAGCAGCCGCGTCAAGGTAGATGCCCTGTGCGCTCGCCGGCATTTCTGCCGATATCCATCTGTTGCCGACGGTATCGGTGAATGTACCGCTCATGGACTTGATGCCGATGGCTTTGTCGGCGTACGCGGGATCCATTGTCATGCCCGCGGATACCGTGAACGGGCCGTAGGTCATAAGCGTTGCGCTCTCGCCCATGGCATTGGTTACAGTAGTGACTTTGGGATTCTTCAGCGTGATATTCGTGCCGTTCTGCATCACGTTCAGCGTAAGGGTACCGGATGTATTCCGCACAATCTCATTGAAATGGACATTGAAGTACATTTGGTCTCCGGAGCCCGCATAAAGTGCGCTGGGATCAAGATCGCTGGTCCACTGGTCCTTCTGGATTTTGGAAAGATCCGTTACCATGCCGCCGGAAAGGGATACCTTTTCCACTTTCGGAGGTTCGTTGTCTACAATAATGTTATACTGCTCAAGATTCTGATTCGAAGGAACAGAAACCGCGTTGCCGGCAAGGTCCGAGAGTGCATACATTCCGTCGAGCTGTGTCAGAATGACTTCTCTGAGCGGGTATTTATTGATCGTGGTGCTGCCCAGCCGGTGCTCGTTCAGTTCGGTCATGCCCCATACATCGAATTTGTAGTTGGCATCATCAGTGTTGCTCTGAACGATGGAGGTGATCTGATACCTTCCAACACCGGGAAGCGTCTGACCTGCTGACAGCTGATACACCAGAGTATCTCCGGATACGCCTGTACAGACATAGGTCAGCCTGCCGCCGCCGGACCCGGATTCCGCATTCACATAGGTCACCTGAAGCGTGTATTTACTGAGATCCGTGTTTGAGGAAGCGGTTCGGAGCTGCTCGTCGTAACGGAGATACAGCCTGTTGAAGGTTCCGTTGCAATAGGCGTCCACGAAAGAGGGGCTCTCATTGTCTACCGGGACAACGGTCAGATTGAAAATTTCGCCCCTGACATAAAGCGCATTCCCGAAAGCGATGTCTGTACCGCCTTTGGATGCTGTTCCGAAGGTCTGTGAAGCGTAAGTATAGGCGTTTGGTCCGACATCCAAACCGGCACGGCCGGTGATGGAGATGTCACCGGAAGAAACAGAGGAACCCTTTTTGAAATCGCCGCCGATTCTGAGTTTTGTTTCATCGGAATAAGATGAACTCTCGTATTTGCCGCCGTACCATACGCCCGTTTCATTGCTTTTATAAATGTGCGTATTGGAAATCAGCCAGTAATCATTGTAGGACTGTGCCACACCGTAACTGAACTGACCGTGGGCATTCTTGTGTCCGTAAAGGTCTCTTGTGGCATCCTCATGAAACTGGTACGATGCACCGATGCTCATGGATGCCGTGTCCTGCTTGACATCCTGAATCACCAGATAATTGTTTTTTAACGCATCATAAACATAATCGTTATATACGGGAGGCAGGGCGCCTGTTTCGACAGCCATCACTGTCATCATTCCGGCAGATGCCAGCATGGGTATCAGCAATTTCGTCAATCTTTTTTTCATATGCTCCTCCTTTGGAGATGGATTTTTACTTTGCGGTGTACACGATTGACATCAATGTACAGTACCGGCAATTCTACTGAATTATTATAACTCAAAGCTTTCCGCAAAACAATCCCTCCTGCATGAATGGTCAAAATCCTGCGTGAACGGGGAGTCTGCACAGGTTGACAGAATTCTTGCCGTGCGGTAAAATATAAAATGAGATTTCATTACCATTCCCTCGGAGGTTCCCGGATGAAAAACAAATCCTTTTATATAATATCTGTACTGCTGACTGCCTGTATTGTGATCGGGTTCGGAGCGGTTCTGCTGATGTACGCCTTTCCGATGCCGGATGTTTCCATGGATCTGTCCCTGATGCCGCAGGAAGACGGACTTGTTCTCGATCCGGACAATTTCGACAGCAAGGGCTGGACTGTATATGTCGCCGACGAAGAGACGATCACAGAACTGACGCCCACGGGATTCGGTGGCTACCGCGGAATTGAGCTGGGGCAGACCTTCTATTACTCACGGGTTATGGAAGAAGAACTGGACAGCCCCACCCTGCAAATCGATACGTATGAACGGCAGTATTCCGTCTGGCTGGACGATACGCTCCTCTATACCGACGCTCCCGGACTTGACAACCGGATCGGATATCTCACACTGCCCATGAGTGAATGGGTGCGTGAAGAGCCGCTTGTCCTTTCACTTCCAGCCGATTATCAGGGCCAAACACTCACGATTGCGCAGTCCACCCCGTCATTTGCGGAAACGCCCACTGTCATGGCATTCCCGGCGAGTGTCAGACTGTACTGCGGCTATGCCTATGAAAGCGGGCTGATTTCCGAGAGCTTCACCGCTGCCATTCTCGCGTCCGCTGTATTCCTCATCGGAGTGGCACTCATGGCAGGATTCCTGTACAGCCGGGACGCGGGACTGCTGTTCCTTGCGCTGACCGCATTTCTTTTCATGACGCTTGATCTCGCCGATACCACTTTCTTCTACCGGTATTTCGGAACTGTACGGAATTCCGTGCTGTATGCTGTCCGGCCTCTGGCGGTTCTGACCATGCTGATCTTCCTGTGTCTGCGCAGCGGCAGATCCGGTAAGATTCTGTGGTTCTTCACGGGACTCTTCGGCGTTTCCGTCCTTCTGGAAATTGCCGGACTTCTGATTTTTCCGTCCTTCCCGGCATTCTTCGTCATCAACCGGATTCCCGCATGGATCGGTACTGCCGCACTTCTGACGGTTCTGGTTCTCAGCATCTTTCTGCGCCGCACTGAACATCGTTTCTGGCGGATTTTCTGCCCGCTGGCTCTGGCGGCTAAAGCAGTTTACTTCATTTTCCTGATTGCACAGCAGGGTGAAACATTCATCAGTCAGATAAAAATCGGTCTGACGAGTGTTAACGCGGAGTATTTCTTCAATCATCTTCTCCTTCCTGTCACCGTTGTTACTCTGCTCACCGCTCTTGCCGATGCGCTGAAAAATGTTCTGGATCGCCGGATGGAAAAACGTCTTCTGAAAGAGCGGCAGGCAATGGAGCTGGCAAGCTACGAGAATATGTACCGTCAGCACGAGGAAATCATGATGCTCCGCCATGATATGGGACGGCATTTCCTCGCTCTCCGCGAAATGACGGAGGAGACTGATGTGAAATCCTATCTGAACGAGCTGATCGGGCAGAACGAAAAAATCCGCCCTGTCATCCAGAGCGGAAATAAAATGCTTGATATTATTCTGGGCAGCAAACTGAATGCCGCAGCGGATGCGGGCGTACAGGTGGAAATTCTCCGTGCCTCTTCTCCCGCACAGCTTCCCGTCAGCGATACGGACCTCTGCTCCCTCGTGATGAACATTCTCGACAACGCTCTGAGCGCGGCACGCACATCCGGTGCTGCGAAACCCGTCATTCGGCTTGATATTCATGTCAAGAGCGGGTACTTTGCTTTCATCTGCGAAAATTCCGCGGCTGCGGAGCTTCTCTGTGCGGATGAAACCGGTAAAACCGTACCGAAACACGGATTCGGCATGAGAATCATCCGCAGTATTGCCGAACGCACCGGCGGACTTGCGGATACGGAATATGCCGACGGCAAGTGCATTGTGCGTGTGCTCATTCCGCTGGCGGGAAACAATGATGTTCAGTCCGCGATATAATCCATGAATTTCTTCCGGATATCCGGATAGCGTCCTTTGGCAATAGCGATGCATTCTCCGTTTTTCAGAACAAATTCGTAAGGTCGTATGTATTTGACAAAGGACAGACTGACAATGTAGGCGCGGTGGCAGGTAAGAAAGCTCTTTTCCGGCAGCATCCGTCTGACCTCGCTGAATTTCAGTCGGCTTTCCACGGTTTCATTTCCGAGAACAAACCGGGTCCCGCGGTCAAATGCCTCCGCATATCGGATATCCATCGCTGAAATCCGGCATCCACCCTGATCGGTGGGAAGCAAAATTTCTTTTCTGCCCGCCCACCGCTTACAGCAGTAGTCCATTGCTTCCGTAAATTTTTCCGCTTCCAGCGGCTTGGCGAGATACCGCACGGCATCGACCTCATAGCCGGCAAGTGCCATTTCACGGTTAGACGAGATAAACACAATGTCCGCCGGGTCTTCCATTTTCCGCAGACGGCGTGCCAGTTCCATCCCGTCCATTTTATCCATCATGATGTCAAGCAGGAGAAGCTGATACTGCTCTCCCGTGCTGATGTTCCAGCTCAGGGCTTCTGCGCTGTCGAATCCGCTGATGCGGTACGGAATTCCGGCATCCGAAAAATACTTCTCAGTCATCCCGATAATCTTCTCCAGATCAGCGGCAGCATCGTCGCATACCGCTATCTTCATACTCTGTTCGTTCAGCATTCTGTGTCCTCCGCTCTTTGGCTGTGTATATTATACCGCATAATCGGCTTTAGTTCAACCGGCGTACGGAAATTTCGGCTTAATGAAATTCTCGCCTGACCACATATCTGACCATATTCCCGTCCGGAGCACCCGGAAACAGTGGAATCATGACCGTCCGAAACCATCTCCATCCGAGCGGAAAGGGCTGAAACCCACCCAAAACCGATAGATAAATGTACACCTGAGTCTTCGGGACCAAGAGGCCGCTGGTTCGAATCCAGTCACTCCGACCAACATTCCCTTTGGGAAGTTGAAAAAATCCTTGTAGATCATTGATCTGCGAGGATTTTTTGTTTTGCAGATTGGATAGAATGGGCGGTAGATATTGTCGAACTCATGTAAATATCGAACAAATCATATTGGATTTATAGTGTTAGGCAGACATACTTCAGTATCATATTGGAATTCCGAAAAATCCTTACAAATCCGCTTGACCACATATTTGACCATAGACGGAAAAAATGGCGATCCATCTTTTTTTGATGAACCGCCGTTTTTCTTTGCTTACTTCGTAACATATTTTGAGTTGTTACGTCCTACCCAACTCCGCTTTCATCTCCCGAATCATCTCTGCCAGCTTCACCTCACATTCCTTCAAACTACCCGCATA
>JAFTPW010000045.1:0-11264 GCA_017463075.1 Clostridia bacterium | reverse complement strand
TTGTCGGATGCGGAGCAGAATGTGAGCTTTACAGCGTACATACCTGCCTTGGGAACGTCAACGGACCAGGTGACCTGACCATAGTCACTGATCTTAAGAGCCTTCCCGTTGTCACCTTCATAGTTGGAGACAATTTCAACCGCTGCGTCGGTCTGATCTGCGATATACTTGGTCGCATCGACGGTTACGGTTGCGGTGCCTCGTTCCACGCCTTCATATTCTTCCTGATATTCGGCGTAGGAAATGGTCTTGAAGGATTCGCTGATTTCCTGAAGTGTCGTCTTCTGAGTTGTCGCGGTATCAGCTTCTGCTGCGAGAACTGTCATGGGCAGAGCACTGGCACACATCAGAAGCGACAGTAAGAGGCTTGTCAGCTTTTTGCTTGTGGTTTTTCTCATAGAACCTTCCTCCTGCAAATTTTGGAACCGTTCTGCCGCTGACCGACGGCTTCCCGGCTCTTCCCCATATCGGGGCGCGCGCTCTCCGGACGCTGCGGCCTCTGCCGTTTTGCCCGAAAAGCATAGGATCCGAGGCTTTCCCGCCTTGTTTTTCAGGCGTAAAAAACCTCCTCGGAAGCGCAAAAATACACTACTCCCGATATTTATATGCCATTATAATAACATAAGTGCACAAAAATGTCAAGCGCAGACATTTCTCACTCATCCTCTCCGTCCGCGGCCTTCCGCTTCGATTTCCGGAGAAAAAATGCCATTTTCCGGCGGAGCGCTTTTTTCAGCCTTCCCGCGCGATTTTTCACACTTCCCGCGAACCGGAATGGTAAATTTCTTTTACTCTTCGTGTTGATTTTCTGCACTTTTACGGCTTGCGGTGGTTGATTTGCCGCACTTTTTGTTGTTTTATTGTGAACGGAATGTGTATATGTAATTATCATTTACCGTCACAACCGGAAGCCCGCGACTTGCCCTGTGATTGGCACGTGAAGCGGATTGTTCAGAAATTATTCAAACTGCACAATTTTGCGACCAAATTTTCTACACATATGCATAATGCACAAATTTTCAAAAATCCGGGATTTTCCGGGCATTTTCCGGGATTTCCGCCCGTTTTCTCCCGTTTCCGCAGTCAAGCCGTCTCAGGAGCGCATCTCCCGCAGCAGCTTCACCGATTCGGTCACAATCCGCGTGATCTCCTCAGCGTCAGCGTCCGATGTACCGTGCCCGAGGGAGATGCGCAGAGCCGACGAGCGGTACTTCTCCGGGACGTTCATTGCGGTGAGGACATGGGACGGCGTTTCATCTCCGGCATGGCACGCGGACCCGGACGAGACGGCAAGCCCCTTGAGGTCGCACATCAGCGTCAGAGCCTCACCGCCGACACCGCCGAACGAGAGATTCAGGATTCCGGGCAGGCGCTTCCCTTCCCCGTTGCGGCGCACGTCATCGAGCTTCATGAGATCCGTCTCAATTCGATCCCGCAGTCCGCTGAGGCGTGCAGATTCCGCATCCATTGTCTGCGAGGCTTCTTCACACGCTGCACCGAACGCGGCAATGAGCGGGACACTTTCCGTTCCGCTGCGGAGACCGTGCTCCTGACCGCCGCCGGTGAGGATGGGATCGAGCTTCACGCCGCGGCGCACATACAGGAATCCGACGCCTTTAGGACCGCCGAGCTTATGCGCCGACACGGACATGAGATCGCATCCGAGTTCGCTGACGTCAACCGGGACATGCCCCGCGCCCTGAACGGCGTCACAATGGAAGAGCGCACCATACGCATGGGCAAGCCGTCCGATCTCCCGCGCAGGCTGGATGACGCCGGTTTCGTTATTCGCAAGCATCACGGACACGAGGATTTTTCCGTCTGCATCGCGGAGAGCCGTCTCCAGTGCGCAGAGAGACACGACACCGCCTTCATCGACCGGGAGAACGGTGAGTCTGACTCCGCGGCGTGCGAGATCCTCAGCGGTTCTGAGCACAGCGGGATGCTCGACAGCGGAAGTGATGATGCGTTCCGGGTGCATGCCGCGCAGAGCGAAGTTATCGGACTCCGTTCCGCCGGAGGTGAAAACAACCTCATCGGGCTGCGCGTGAATCATATCTGCACACTGCCGTCTTGCGTGTTCCATTGCGTCGTGCGCGTCCTGTCCGCACTGATGCAGGGACGACGGATTGCCGTACAGTGACCGTGCGGTTTCGGTGAAGACATCGAGCGCGCGCTTCGTCATCGGGGATGCGGCGGCGTAATCGGCATAAATCATGCGGCTTCACTCCTTTCCTTCATTTTTATTATAATATATATGCCGCTGACTATTGTACCAGAAAATGCGGCCCGGTTCAAGTGGAGCGCACGGTAAATTTATGCAAAAGATTCACATGGAAGCAAAAAATTGCGAAAAAAACGAACGGATTTCCCAAACCTGTTGACAAAATGTCGGCATTTCGATTATAATATACCTAACCAGCGAAGAACGCTGACGGATCGGTGCAGATTCCGTCAAATTTTAAGAAAGCAGGTAGAATCATGTATTATATCGGCGTTGACCTCGGCGGCACCAACATCGCGATTGGTATCGTAAACGAGCAGTACGAAATCGTAAAGAAGGGCAGCACTCCCACCAAGCCCGAACGCGGTGCGGATCCGATCATTGAGGATATGGCGGCACTGGCGAAAAAGCTCATCGACGAAATGGGCATCACCCTTGACGACATCGCATACGCAGGCGTGGCAACTCCCGGCACCGCGAACAGCGACACCGGCGTGGTGGAATATGCCAACAACATTCCCTTCCTGCAGTATCCTCTGGCTGACAAGCTCTCCGCACTTCTGGACGGCAAGCCTGTTTACATTGAAAACGACGCAAACGCAGCGGCAAAGGCAGAAGCTATGGCAGGTGTAGCGGCAGGCGCGCCCTTCTCCGTGATGATTACCCTCGGCACAGGTCTGGGCGGCGGCATCATCGTGGACGGCAAGGTTTACTCCGGCTTCAACTATGCAGGTGCGGAACTGGGTCACGTTGTCATCGAAAAGGACGGCAGACAGTGCTCCTGCGGACGTAAGGGATGCTGGGAAGCGTATTCCTCCGCAACAGGTCTGTGCAACATCACGAAGGACTACATCCTGAAGGCACGTGCAGAAGGCAAGACCACCGTTATGGAAGAAATGATCGGCGGCGACCTCTCCAAGATTTCCGCACGCACTGCATTCAACGCACAGAAGCAGGGTGACGAAATCGGTGCGGCTGCTGTTGACGAATACATCAGCTATCTCGCATGCGGTATCGTTAATGTAATCAACATCTTCCAGCCCAACGTTCTCTCCATCGGCGGCGGTGTCTGCAACGAAGGCGACAACCTCATGAAGCCCCTTCTCGAAAAAGTATGGTCCGAAACCTACTCCCGCGAAGGCACTCCCCGTACCCAGATCCTCATCGCCAAGCTCGGCAACGACGCCGGCATCATCGGCGCAGCGGTTCTCGGCAAATAATCCGTTACAAACAAACTCCGGCGTGGTCAGCTCGATCATTGCCGGAGTTTTCTTGCGCTTTTTAAGGGGGAGTTGGTGCGGATTGTTTGGGAAAGGGGACGGGTCGCTTTTGAAAAAGCTCCGCAAAACTTTTATACAGACGAGGTTTTGGTTGCTGACGGGATGTGCACTGATATGGTTTTGTCAGCTTCAGGGGGATTTTTCTTGACGGCGTGCAGTTGTGATTTGGTGATAGCTTTCTACGGGTACAATTGCGGATTGCTGCTGAGGGTGCGATGCCATCGGATGCGTACCAAATTATCAGAAGCTCGTTTATACGGCTCATAGGGACCTCCGAGACCCTATTCGCCCGCGCCGTGGAGCGATCAATTGATATCGTTACTTCAATTGTTTCTGATCCGGGCTCACGCTCGCCGTGGAGGTTCAGGTGATTTATTCTTTTTTTCTTTTTTCTTTATTCTTTTAGCTGAAAGCGTTAGATTACGTATGCTTTTCCTTCCATCTTTGCGGCGTCTTTCAGTCGGAAACGCTTTTCCACATCCCACGGGGTTTCGGTTTTATCGGGGATATACACGCGGAGCAGATTTTTCTTTTCGTTCAGTTCCTTTTTCGGGGTGACGGATGCGGCGTAGGTGACGGGGGCTTTCCCAAGTGCGGCGGCGGAGATGGCGAGTTCAGCGGTGAGGTTCAATGTATCCCCGTCGGGTCTTGCGGTGACATCGGTGACGGCGGCGCGGACTCTTGCCATGAGGGAATCCGAATCTGTGGCATCCGGCACGGCATCGCACGCATATCTCAGGGGAATCCGGACTTCATCGGTGACGGTTTCACCCTCTCCGGCAGTGACGCATTCGAGCTTCACGGTACCTTCCACGATCATTTTGCCGTTTTTGATGCTGCATTTTTCGCCGGAGACCGAGCCCCACGCGCAGACAAACGTCATCCCGGGTCTGAGCTTCGCCGATGCAGATGTGGTGAGTCTTCCGTTGACGCATCCTGCCGGGGTACAGCACTCCGCGTTCTCGAATGTGACGTCATCCTCCCACCCGATCATATACGCATCCGCGGCGGTTTCGCTTTCGGTGATTTTCATGATATCGCAGTCGATGTCGTATTCCGCGCGCCACTGCATCACGCCGTCGTCTCCCGCATCCACCTCGATCAGGACGATATTCCCGAACGCTGCTGCGCGGCAGGTTTTCGGATCAGCCGGATCGGGCAGTGCGAGCTCTTCCTCCACGGGTGCACGGGAGCGGGATGTGATGCAGTTGCCGTCCGGGGTGAGGGACAATGCGGTCAGGTACACGTCGCCCTTGACTGTGATTTTTCCGGCAGGGGATCCGACGCGGACATCGTTCAGTGCAATTTCAGCCGACGCCATGATGAGCCGTGTACCCTCTTTTTCGCGGATTTCGCCGGAGACTTCGCCGGTTCCTCGGACTTCGGTGACGGCGGCGGTGGTATGGGTCTGCGTTTTTCTGCGCACGGCGGCGTCTTCCCCGGTTTTCATGGATGCGTCCGCCTGTTTCTGTGCCATTGCGCCGAGCTTGACACGGGACGAGAGTGTGATTTTCCGCGGTGCCGTGACTCTGCAGCTGATCTGCTCCGCTGTCGGTGAGACAATGAGCTCAGCAGGCGAGACATCCTCATCCGCCGGGATCCGCACCGTATAGGGCGTTGACTGTGCAACCTGCGCCAGACCGCCGTCACCGCCGATATAGAGCACTGTATAGGTCACCGCCCCGTCGATCTCCACGCTGTCCCCCGTCATGTACTTGCCGTCGACGGTGGGATTTGCCCGCACGCCCACAATCCGCCTCACCTCCGGAACATAATCCGGCAGAGAAACGTCTTCGGTCACGTCAGCAGCGGCAGTTGTATGCAGACGCGGGATATATAAGGTAGTATTCATGTATTCATCCTCCCGATTCCATAAATCTGATACACCATATGCCGCGCCGGATACTTTTATGCCTGTTCATTCTGCATTATGGAATAGAGCTATCCGATAACCAAGGGTGTCACCCACGCTCCCTTGTGCATATACTGCCGCTGAGACTGAAGGCAGCACCGCACAGTTCTGGTGGTGCAGTTGCGCCGTCAGATTTTCCGTCAGGTTAAATAAACCGAGGAAGCAAGAGCGCCTCCTCTGCTGACGAGGTTTATGACACATGACGGGAAAGATGCAAGCAAATGTGCCGCCAAGGCGTTAGCCGGGAATTGTGCGGTGCTGCCTTAAACAAAGGAGGTACAACATGAAACTGTCTCAGCTCAGGCCCGGGGAATGCGGCGTGGTGACGGGGATTCAGCAAGGCTCCCTGACACGGCGTCTGCGCGATCTCGGACTCACCGACGGAACCGCGGTCACATGCATGCTCCGTTCACCGCTCGGGGATCCGTGTGCATACGCTTTCCGCGGCTCCGTCATCGCGATGCGGAAAAAGGACGCGGATACCGTCGGGGTGGAGCATCATGGAACATAAAATCCGCGCGGCGCTGGCAGGCAATCCGAATGTCGGCAAGAGCACCGTTTTCAATGCCCTGACGGGACTGCATCAGCACACGGGAAACTGGCCCGGGAAAACCGTCGAATGCGCCGAGGGAACGTTCACGGTCGATGGCTGCACCGTATTTCTCACCGATCTGCCGGGGATTTACTCCCTTGCCAGCCATTCCGCCGAAGAGGATGCCGCACGGGAGTTTCTTCTCACCCGTCCCGATATCACCGTCGTGGTCTGTGACGCGTCTTCCCTCGAGCGCAGTCTCATCCTCTGGGGACAGATTGCGTCAACTGGGATTCCGGTGCTTCTCTGCGTCAATCTCATGGATGAAGCGGAAAAGCGCGGGATTTCGATTGACCGGGATACCCTTCGGGCGCGCACGGGATGCCCCGTTGTCTTCACATCCGCCCGCTCAGATGACGGCATGGAGGAGCTGCGCCGCGCAATTCTGACGTTTGGTGGAGCAGAATCCCCGAAAATGGCTGAAAATGACCGGAATTGTGCGGAAATATGCCAGAACTGCGCTCACTGTGGAGGAAACTGCCCGGAAAATGGCGGCAAGTGCCCATCCGGAACCGAATTTTACGTCCGGCAGGCGCAGGAAATCGCATCGGCGTGCGTCACATACGATCCCTGCACCGGTGCATCGCGGAGAACCCTTGACACCCGGATCGATCGCTGGATCTGCGGAAGGTTCACGGCGTTCCCGATCATGCTCGCATTCACGGCGCTTCTGTTCCTCATCACGGTGCACATCAGCGGATTTCTCTCGGATGCGCTCGGGGATGCCGCGGACTTCATTCTCGGATGGGTAACGGAGGTTTTCGCGCCCCATCTGCCGCAGAGTCTTGCATCCCTCCTCTTTGACGGCGTGCTCGGAACTGTCCTTGAAGTCATCTCCGTCATGCTCCCGCCGATGGCAATTTTCTTCCCGCTGTTCACGCTCCTTGAGGATCTCGGATACCTGCCCCGCGCGGCGTTCAATCTCGACCGGTGCTTTGCCTGTGCCGGCTCGTGCGGGAAACAGTCGCTCACGATGCTGATGGGACTCGGATGCAGTGCCGCCGGGGTTATGGGATGCCGCATCATTGACTCGCCGCGGGAACGTCTGATTGCGGTGCTCACCAATTCCTTCATTCCGTGCAGCGGGCGTCTTCCGATTCTCTTCGCCATGCTCGCCGCGATGGGACACTCTTCCCTCTTCTCCGCCGTCACGCTCATGGGTCTGCTGATTCTGGCGATTGCGGTGACGCTTCTGGTGTCAAAATTCCTCTCCGTCACCATTCTGCGCGGTCAGCCGTCGTCCTTCACATTAGAGCTGCCGCCGTACCGGATGCCGCAGATCGGACGTACCGTTGCGCGCTCGCTTCTTGACCGGTGCATCTTCGTTCTCGGCAGAGCGATTACCGCATCCGCACCGGCAGGAGCCGTCATCTGGCTGACCGTGCACTGGGAAATCGGCGGAATTCCGCTCTACTCGCACCTGACCCGCGCGCTTGATCCGATCGGGAAACTTGCCGGCATGGACGGGGTTCTGATGCTCAGCTTCCTGCTTGCACTTCCGGCGGCGGAGCTGGTACTTCCTCTCGCGTCGGCGGGATACACCCTCACGGGAGCGGGCATGCCGGAATTTGCGCCGGTGACCTGCCTTGCCGTGATCCTCTTCACGATGTTCCACTTCCCCTGCGCGACCACGCTTCTCACGATCCGCCGCGAATGCAGGAACGAGAAGCACGGCTGGCAGTACCCTCTTCTCGCCGCGGTGATTCCGACCGTGATCGGCTACGGGATGTGCGTGGTTCTGAATCTGCTCTTCTGAAAAACGGTGCTGTGTCACACGATGCGGCACCTCTTTTTCTTTGATGCGGCGCGGTGGAAAAGGTCATAATTTTCTGTTATACTGTCCTCATCCCCGTGATCGCGGAAATTTTCGGCGTGACCTGCGATGAGCTTCTGCGCGGTGAACGGAAGTCCCCTGCCGACCGTGCTCCCGACTCTTCCGCAAACGAACCGCAGACCACATCCCGCGGCGAAAAACAGCGTCAGCGGATTCTCCGGTCCGCGCTGGCGCAGTACAGAACCCGCACGTACATCGCCATGGGCATCTCCGTCATCGGTCTGATCGCGGCACTGATCTGCAATCTCGCGTTTCTGCGTGCCGTGCTCGGATTCCTCGTCGGGGCAATCTTCTTCGCGGCGGGCATTGTCTGCCAGACCGTCTTTCTCAACCGCGCGTTTTTCAGCGTGGAGGATGAAAACGGCAATGTGCTCTGCGAATACATCTCACGGAACGAAAACGTGCTGCGGATCCGCTATGACACCGACGGTGACGCCTCACCTCTGCCCATCACGGTGTACACCTACGACGCCCTCGAAGATGCGCGCGGCACGGTCAGCCTCCGGAATCTCGTTTTTGCGGCGGCATATATTCTTGAGTGTGCCGGTGTCGTCATCGCCTATTTCAGCAAACGTGCGGGATAACGAAAAAAGAGACTGTTTCCGTGTGGATTCAGTCTCTCTTTGTATTCAAGTCAATCTGTATTATTAATTATGCATTCTCCCTGAGATTTCCGCACAGCATGAATGCGCCGTCGTAAACCGCTGCCGTATCGGGGAGTGTCACCGCAGTCAGGCTCACGCATCCGGCAAACGCCGCGGCACCGACGGAGAGCACCGTATCGGACAGATTCACCCTCGTCAGGCTCACACATCCGCGGAAAGCATCCCACTGGATTTCCTCCACGCGGCTGCTGCCGAAATTCACGGTTTTCAGCTTTTTGCATCCCATGAACGCACCCACACGGATCCGCGCGACATCCCTGCCGATCGTGACCGATTCGAGGTGGATGAATGCGTCAAAGGCATGTGCGCCGATGGAGGTAATCCCGCTCCGGATCACGACCTTTTTCACGAGATGCCGGTACGGAGATCGTTCCTTCTTGCCGGAGAGCGCGGAGAACCGATCCTCCATCTCGCCCCTGCCGGAAAGCGTCATCACGCCGTCTTCATCGATCCGCCACGCGATGTTTCCGCCCCAGATTCCCTCAGCCGGCAGCGCAGGTTCCGGATCAATCACGCTCAAATCAATGCCGCCGAGGTAGGTCTCTCCGCTGCATGCCCGGATTTTCGGCAGCTCATACGTCATGCCGTCCGTTCTGAACCGGATCGCGTACTGCTTTTCACTGCCCGTTGAACCGATGAAGAAGCCGCTCTCGTCCGCGGTCATTTTGGTGATGCATCTGCCGTCCGATGCGATGACTTCCGCTTCGCCGTGAGGAATTCCCGCACGCTTACCGCTGTCGATGATATAGCCGGATACCGCGCGGTGCGATGTGCTGTCAATGAACGGCGTGTAGGAGTGGATCACTTCCATAATGCCGTCGTCGTCCGTGTAGGGATCGAGGAGCTGTGCCGAGGATACATTGTACAGTTCCGCAATCACCTGAACGGATTCGATATCCGGTTCCGTGATGCCCTTTTCCCACTTCATGACGGTCTGGCGGCATACGTCCAGCTTTTCGGCTAGCTGTGCCTGTGTCATGCCGTGCTCCTTGCGCAGCTTGTGTATTTTCATACCGAGCATAGCGTCTCCTCCCATCTGCGGACAGTTGTGCTGGTACTTATTTTATCACAAATTTTCCGATTTGTACAGGGCGGCAGTACACACCGATTTGTGTTTTTTCGTTTTTATCCGACAAATCCGTCCTGCCGCCACAGTATCGTTTTGTGTAATTTTGATTCTCCGACTGCCCCAAAATTCCTTCGCGCGGTGAAATTTTATACAATTTTAACGTATTTTTTCCGAAATCCCATTGACAGAAACCGCAATTCGTGTTTTAATATAAGACAGTATCATTTTGATTTGTTCTTCTCAATTTTTACCTTCATACTCTACACACATAATCGAAAGGATTATCGGAACATGCAGAATTACTACCAGAAAGAAATTGAAACCGCCTCCCGGGACGAGCTCCGCGCATTACAGGACGAACGCCTCATCAAGACCCTCAACCACGTCTGGAACAACAACGAATACTACCGCAGCAAGATGAAGGCGCAGGGCGTTGAACCCGGTGACGTCAAGTCCCAGGAAGACCTCTGGAAGCTCCCCTTCATCACCAAGGATGACCTCCGCGAAGCATATCCCTACGGACTCATGTCCATGCCCCTCTCCGCGTGCAACAAGATCCAGTCCACCTCCGGCACCACCGGCAAGCGCGTTATCGCATTCTACACCCAGCACGACGTGGACGTGTGGTATGACATGTGCGCACGTGCCATCATGGCGGCAGGCGGTACCCGCGACGACGTCGTTCAGGTATGCTACGGCTACGGTCTCTTCACCGGCGGCCCCGGTCTCAACGGCGGTTCCGAAAAGGTAGGTTCTCTTACCCTTCCCATGTCCTCCGGCAATACCGAACGTCAGCTCCAGTTCATGGTTGACCTTCAGTCCACAATCATCTGCTGCACACCTTCCTACGCGTCCTACCTCGCAGAATCCATCTACGAAAAGGGCATCCGCGACCAGATCAACCTCAAGGCAGGTATTTTCGGCGCAGAAGCATGGACCGAAGAAATGCGTCACGACATCGAACAGAAGCTCGGCATCAAGGCATACGATATCTACGGTCTGACCGAACTCTGCGGCCCCGGCGTTGCATTCGAATGCTCCGAACAGACCGGCATGCACATCAACGAAGACCACTTCATCATCGAAACCATCGACCCCAAGACCGGCAAGGTTCTTCCCGAAGGCGAACGCGGCGAAATGGTATTCACTGCCATCACCAAGGAAGCATTCCCCCTGATGCGCTACCGCACCAAGGATATCGCAATCCTGTCCCGTAAGCCCTGCTCCTGCGGCCGTACCTTCGTGAAGATGTCCAAGATCCTGGGCAGAAGCGACGATATGCTCATCATCAAGGGCGTCAACGTATTCCCGTCCCAGATCGAACAGGTTCTGCTGGCTCAGGGTCTGACCTCCAACTATCAGATCGTTGTAGACCGTCAGGGCACCACCGACTCCATCGACGTACTGGTTGAAATGACTCCCGAACTGTTCTCCGATACCGTCGGCGCAATCCACCAGAAGGAAAAGGCCGTTATCGGCGCACTGAAGGATATGCTGGGTATTCTTGCGAACGTATCCATCGTGGAACCCAAGTCCATTGTCCGCAGTGAAGGCAAGGCAGTCCGCGTTATCGACAAGAGAAAGCTGTACAACGCATAATCCCCCATACGAAATTAAAATTATTATAAAATTCCAAATCAGGAGGTATCACAATGTCCGTAAAACAGTTATCCATTTTTGCCGAGAAC